>JAIXTZ010000021.1 GCA_027483745.1 Lysobacteraceae bacterium | reverse complement strand
GCCACCGCGCGCTCGAGCGCCGCGGGGGAGGCATCGGCGCGGCGCGGCACCAGCACGGCGGCGCCTTGCACGCGGCCCTCGCCCCAGACGAAGGCCTGTGCGATCAGCGGGTGCTGCACCAGTTCGCTTTCCAGCCATTCGGGGCTGACGTTGCGACCCCAGGCGGTGATGTACATCGCCTTGCGGCGGCCGCGGAGGTGCAGGAAGCCCTCGCTGTCGAACTCGCCGAGATCGCCCGTGGCATACGGGCCCGGAGTGCGCGGCGCCTCGCCGGTGTAGCCGAGGAAGGCCGGGCCGTCGATCCACACCTCGCCCTCGCCGTCGACGCGGAGCCGCGCATGCGGCAAGGGGCGGCCGACGCTACCGGCACGCTGGGCACCAGGGCGGTTCAAAGCCACGACCGACGCGCACTCGCTCAAGCCATAGCCTTCGTAAACGGGCAGGCCAAGGGCCGCGGCGCGGCCGAGCAGGCTCAGCGGCACGCGCGCGCCGCCGACGGCGATCATGCGCAGCGAACGCGGCAAGGCCGCACCGGCTTCGGCCGCCTGCACCAGACCCTGCAGCAATTGCGGCACGAGGATGATCGACTCCGGGGCGTGGCGATGCAGCGTCGCCAGCAGGGCATGGAGGTCGAGGCCGGCGCTGCCGCGATGGCCGACCGTGGCGAGCGAAGGCAGGTGCACTTCGCCACCAGCAAGCAGCGGCGCATAGAGCCCACCGACCGTTTCCAACAGCACGCCCAGAGGCAGCAGGCACAGGTGTCGGCGCACGCCCAAGGCGGCCATCGCCTCCACCAGCGAGGCCGCCACGCGCTCCGGCAAGGCGCGGTCGAGGCAGACGCCTTTCGGCGCGCCGGTGCTGCCGGAGGTGTAGGTGACGATCGCGGTGCCGGTCGGCAAGGCGCCGGGCGCGGCCTCGTGGATGCGCCACTGCAGGCGACCCAGCGGGGATTCCGACGCAGCAGGCAGGGCCATCGCCACGGCCGACTGCGCGGCATGCGCCGACTGCGCTTCGGTGAAGAACGGCGGCAGTGCGATGTGCGGGCGCGCGCTCGCCGCGAGGGCGAGATCGAGCACGGCGGCGGCCAAGCCGTTGTCGAGGCGGCTGGCGACCGCGCCGGGCGGGAGCGTCTCGAGTTGGTCGCGGCAACGCGACACGGCATCGCGCACCGCGGCAGCGGTGAGCGACTGCTCGGCGTCGTGCATCACCACGTCGCCTGGCGAGCGTGCGGCCAGCGACTGCAGGACGGCGCTCACGTGCCCACTCCGCGCATCGGCGCCGCATCTTCGCGTGCCGCGAGGAAGGCCATGCCGGCCGCGATGTCGCCGGAAACGAGCGTCGGCGACGTGTCGTAGTAGCGGCCCCAGTCGGTCGCCCCGGGACGCAAGCGCGAGGCCAGCGCCGGCGCCAAGGCAACAGTCGCGAGGCCGAGGCGATCGAAGGCATTGCGCAGCTGGCGGGTCGCGGCGAACAGCACCCAGCGCATGCCGGCGCGATGCAGGCCGCGCGTCAGGCAGAGGATCAGGCGTCGCGCATCCCCCGGTCGCGAGGCGGCGAGCCCACCCACTTCCACCATGGCATCGCGATCGATGCAGCGGCCGAGCGCCGCGGCCACTGCCTGCTCGGCCGGCTGGTCGAGGTATTGCTCGACGAACAGGGCATTGCCTTTCGCCGGCCGCACGCCCACCGCGGCGCGCAGCTGCCCGTGCCGATCGTGGAAGACCAGCAGCCACGGCATGAACTCCACGAGGTGGGCATCGAACTGCTCGCGGTAGACGCGGGCGACGAACGCCTCGGCCGCACGGCGATCGTCGTCGGGCCCCAGCAGGGTCGGCGCCCAATCGGGATCGGTGGCCGCTTCGAGAGCGGCGTGGGTGCGGGTCGTCAGGGGAAAGGCGGTCATCGGCATGGCGCCATGCTTGCCGCGCCGACTTAAGCCAGTCTTAGGCCAAGGTTAGGCAAGAGTTAGTTGCAGGCTAAGAAAGCCGTAAACCGTCGATGCCGTCGCGCGGAGGCTGAATGCTCGCTGCATGCGGCACGGCTCCGCTAGCATCGGACGCCTGCTCACGGAGAACCGCATGCCCACGTCGAACCGCCTCGTCCGTCCGCGCGCGAACGCCCTCGCATTCGCCCTGTGCCTCGCCGTCTCGCCCGCGGCCTTTGCCGCGGCCGATGGCTGGACCACGCCGGCCGAAGCCAGCGGCTTCACGCAGACGCCGCGATACGCCGAGACCATGGCCTACTTCGAGCACCTCGACGCTGCGAGCCCGCAGGTGGTGATGCTCGAGTTCGGCACCACGCCGCAGGGCCGCGCGATGAAGGCGGTGATCGTCTCGTCCGAAGGCGTGTCCACGCCGCAGGCCGCGCACGCCACCGGCAAGCCGGTGGTCTTCATCCAAGCCGCGATCCATCCGGGCGAGAACGAAGGCAAGGACGTGCTGATGGCGCTGGTGCGCGATCTCACGGTCAGCGGCAAGCATGCCGACCTCGTCGACGAGGCCGTACTGGTGCTCGTTCCGATCTTCAACATCGACGGCCATGAGCGTTTCGGCCCGTTCAACCGCATCAACCAGAACGGCCCCGAGGCGATGGGCTGGCGCGCCACCGCGCAGAACCTCAACCTCAACCGCGACTACGCCAAGCTCGACGCGCCCGAGACGCAGGCGTGGGTGCGCCTCTGGCACGCATGGAACCCCGACCTGCTGGTCGACATGCACAACACCAACGGCGCCGACTACCAGTACGCGATGACCTGGGCCTTCGAAACGGCGCAGAACATCGAAACCCCGCTCGCGACGTGGCAGCGGCGCGCCTTCGACGGCGTGCTGAAGCCCGCGCTGGAGAAACAAGGTTGGCCGATCGCCTTCTACGTCAGCCTCAAGGACCCGACCAACCTGCGCGCCGGGCTCGTCGAAGGCGCCTCGGGGCCGCGCTTCTCGGTGGGTTATGCCGCGGCGGTGAACCGTCCGGGGCTGTTGCTCGAGACGCACATGTTGAAGGACTTCCGCACCCGCGTGGCGGTGAACGAAGCACTGCTCGTCGAGCTGCTGCGCACGCTGGGCCGCGAAGGGGACTCGCTGCAGACCGCGATCGCCGAGGCCGACGCGAAGCGCTTTGCTAGCGGCGAGACGATTCCGCTGGCTTTCGGCCTCGCCGACACGACCGAGACGATCGACTTCCTCGGCTACGCCGACTCGCGCACCGACAGCGAGGTTTCGGGCGGCACGTGGGTGCGCTACGACACGTCGAAGCCGGAGACGATCCGGGTGCCGGTGCAGCGCCAGGTCACCGTCACTGCCGAAACGCAGGCGCCCGCGGCTTACGTCGTGCCGCCGCAGTGGACCGCGGTGGTCGAGCGGCTGCGCATGCACGGCGTCGCGATGACGCGCATCGAGGCAGCCACCACCATCGAGGCGGGCCGCTATCGCTTTGGCAACGTCGCGTGGGCCCCGCGCCCGTTCGAAGGGCGGCACGCCATCGCCGAGCTGGAACAGACCCTCGAGACCGGCGAGCAGACGGTTCCCGTCGGCAGCTGGCTGGTGCCGATGGACCAGCCGAAGGCGCGCCTCGCTGCACTGCTGCTGGAGCCCGCATCGCCCGACAGCTTCCTGCGCTGGGGCTTCTTCGATGCGATCTTCGAGGAGAAGGAATACGCGGAGCCGCGCGTGATGGAGGCCATGGCCCGCGAGATGATGGCGAAGGACCCGGCACTGAAGGCCGAGTTCGAGGCCAAGCTCGCGGCCGACGCGGCCTTCGCCGCCGACCCGCGCCAGCGCCTGCGTTTCTTCTACACGCGCACGCCCCACTTCGACAGCGAGTTCAGCCGTTACCCGGTGCTGCGTCTCGATGCCGCCGCAGCGCGTCGAGCCGCCGGCGGAAGCGCCGCGCCTCCCACGCCAGCAGGCGCCAGGTGAGGTCGGCCAGCAGCGCGAAAGCAAGCCCCACGATCACTCCGCCCACGAACAGCGCGTTGGTGTAGCGCAAGGCGTCGGGCCAGCCGGCGCCAACGCCGGCCAGGGCCATCGCGCCCAAGCCCACCCACGCGGTGAACCCGTAGATCGGGACGATGGTCAGCGGGTTGGTGATCATCTGCAGCGCCACCATCACCGTCAGGTTGCCGCGCAGGCCCAGCGCCAGGCCGAAGCCGAACAGGATCTGCAGGCCATACACCGGCAGGAACGCCAGCACCGAGCCAACGTACAGCGAGGGAATCACGCTGCCCCGCTTGAACGACCACAGGAACGCCGCGCGGCGGGCGTGCTCGGCGAACCACTTCAGCACCGGGTAGCGCGCGAGGTTGGCGCGGCGCGGCAGCGGCCGAAGCAGGCGGCGCAGGCGCCGTCGGCGCTGCAGCCATCGCGCGTGGTGCCGGTGCAATTCGTCGGGAGGCGTCATGCCGCGGATTATCCGCCGCCTCGACTCACTCCGCCTGCGGTAGCACCACTCACCCCGCGATCACTCCGCCTTCAATGGCCATTGATTGCGCCGGGCGCATCCTGCCGGCCCGTTCCACGCCGAGCCGCCCATGAGCCTGTTCCGCCTGATCTACGCCAGCCGCGCCGCGGACAGCCTGACGCCAGCAGACCACGAGCAGATCCTCGAGTCCTCGCAACGCAACAACGGCAAGGCCGGCGTGACAGGCATCCTCGCCTTTGGCGCCCGCGAGTTCCTGCAGTGCCTCGAAGGCTCGCGTGAGGCGGTGAATGCAACCTACCACCGCATCCTCACCGATCCTCGGCATCGCGACCTCGTGCTCATCGACTGTCGCGACGTCGAGCAGCGCTGGTTCGGTGATTGGGGCATGCACGGGCTGCCGCCCTCCCGCCTGACCCGCCAGCGCGTGCTCCGCTACAGCGAGCGCGAGCTGTTCGCCCCGACGCGTCTGGGCGGCGCCAGTGCGATCGCCCTGTTGGCCGACCTCGCGCGCGAGCTGGAGGCATCGGCGTCCATGGCGTCCGTGGATCCGCCGACCGTGGCCAGCAGCTCGGCCGCGCCCATGGGCAACGCCCTTCGCGCCCTGGCACGACGACTTCCCACGTCGTGAGCGTCACCGGGGCCGATTGATCCGGGTCAAGCCCCGGACGGCGCCTCACCCCTACCGTGCGGCCATGACCACCGGCCGCCCCCGCTTCGACCCCGACTTGCTGGCCCGGCATGACACGCCGGGGCCGCGCTACACCTCGTACCCGACGGCCCCGCATTTCGATGCCGCCTTCGGCGAGTCGGCGCTGCGGGCGGCCATCGCCCGCAGCAACGACGCGCTGATCCCCCGGCCGCTGTCGCTGTACGTGCACGTCCCCTTCTGCCTGAGCCCCTGCTTCTATTGTGGCTGCACGCGGATCGTGACCCGCGACACCACCCGCGGCCTTGCCTACGCGGGGCGTCTCCGTCGCGAGATCGACCGCATCGCCCCGCGGTTCGACGACGACCGCGAAGTCGTGCAGCTGCACTTCGGCGGCGGCACCCCGAACTTCCTCGATGAGACGACGCTCGCCGGACTGGTGGGGCACCTGCGCGATGCGTTCCGCTTCGCCGACGAGGCGCACAGCGACCTGTCGATCGAGATCGACCCGCGCAGCACCACGCCCGCGTCGATGGCGGTGCTGCGCGACATCGGCTTCAACCGCGCCAGCTTCGGCATCCAGGATTTCGATCCGGACGTGCAAGTCGCGGTCAACCGCGTGCAGCCCTTCGAGGCCACTCGCGACGTGCTCGAGGCCGCGCGCGCCGCGGGCATGCGCTCGATCAACGTCGACCTCATCTATGGCTTGCCGAAGCAGACCCTCGACGGCTTCCGCGCGACGCTGGACAAGGTCGTGGAGCTGCGCCCCGACCGCGTGGCGATCTACAGCTATGCGCACCTGCCGCAGATGTTCCGCCCGCAGAAGCGCATCGACGCCGCCGACCTGCCCGACCCGGCCGCGAAGATCGCCCTGCTCGGCCTCGCCATCGAGCGCCTCACCGCTGCGGGCTACGTCTACATCGGCATGGACCACTTCGCCCTGCCCTTCGACGAACTCGCCGTCGCCCAGCGCAAAGGCGGCCTGCACCGCAACTTCATGGGCTACACCACGCACGCCGACACCGACCTCGTCGGCTTCGGCGCCAGCGCCATCTCGCGCATCGCCGACGCCTACGCGCAGAACCCGCGCGAGCTTGCGCCTTGGGAAGCCGCGGTCGACGCCGGGCGGCTGCCGGTCTGGCGCGGCCTGGTGCTGGACGACGACGATCAACTGCGCGCCACGCTCATCCAAGACCTGATGTGCCAGGGCGAGGTCGATTTCGACGCCCTCAGCCGCCGCACCGGCGCGGAAACGCTGGCGGTCCTCGAGGAGGCCCGGCCGCGCCTCGCGGCGCTGGAAGCCGACGGCCTGGTGGCCTGCACGGCGCACCGGGTGCGGGTGACCGACCGGGGACGGCTGCTGTTGCGGGTGGTCGCGTCCTGCTTCGACCGCTACCTGCCGGCATCACCGACCCGCCCCCCGGGCGAGTGGATTCGTGCCCAAGCTCTAGAAAGTGAAGGCTTGATGGCGGAGCGTTTACGCTTGCCCGCAACCCCGCTTTCACTACCGGTGCCGCACCCGGCCCCGTCCGACGAGCCTTCAAGAAGGAATCGCACGCCATGACCCGCAAGACCCTGCTTGCCGCCCTGCTTCTCGCCACCCTGCCCGGCGCCGCCGCCGCCGAGGGCTTCAACTGGAACGCCACGGTGGCGTCCGACTACCTGTACCGCGGCATCGACCAGAACGACGACCAGCCCGCCCTGCAGCTGGGCGCCGGCTACAGCTTCGCCGGCGGCCTGTACGTCGGCGCCTGGGGCTCGAACGTCGACTTCGGCGATGGCAGCACGGACCTCGAGATCGACACTTTCGTCGGCTGGGCCGGCGACCTGTCGGACACGACGAGCCTCGACGTCCAGCTGGTCCGCTACAACTACCTGAACGAGCCGAGCGGCACCGACTACGCCTACAACGAGCTGATCGGCAAGCTGGGCTTCGCCGAGAACTACACGTTCACCCTCGGCTACACCAACGATTACCTCAACGCCGACGAAGACAGCCTGTACTACCACCTCGGCGGCAGCTGGGACTTCGCGGAGCACTACACGTTCAACGCCGGCCTCGGTTACACGACGGTGGCGGGCCCGATCGAGAACTTCCTCGATTACAGCGTCGGCGTGAGCCGCGCCTTCGGCCCGGCCACGGTCGGCCTGAGCTACGTCAACACCGACGGCAACGCCGAGGACAACTTCGGCCCGGACCTGGCCGAAGACAAGTTCCTGCTGACGATCGGCTTCGGCGGCTGATCCACGCGCCACTGCGCAATACCCGGAACCCCGCGGCCCGCCGCGGGGTTCTTCGTTGGGGGGCTCAGCGCTGGTCGAGCGCGTGGTGGATCAGCACCACGCACTGGGAAGCGAACAACATCCGCGAACCCAGCGAGAGCTTCGTCGCCCCCAGCCGCTCGAGGCTGCCGAAGGTCTTCTTCGGCATCGGGATGTGGTCGGTGAGCAGGAAGCAGGGGTTGCCGCCAAAGGCCTGCTCGCCGATCGGCCTGCCCTTGCGGTCGAGGACGAAGAGCTGGTGGTCGGCGCCGAGCTGCTGCACCAGGCGCTCGAAGCTGATCGTCTGCACGGTCACGCCGGATTCGACCGGCCGCGTCTCTTCCTTGCCCATGCCGCGCGAGGCGTCCAGCGCCTTCGCTACCTTCGCGAGCAGGGCCCGCTCGTCGAAGCCTCCGAGCTCGTGCATGGCGCGCGGCTCGAAGCGGACCGTGCGCGAATAGTCCGATGTGCTTTCGAGCACGAGGTACACCACGACATCATCGCGATGCGATTGCGCGACGAAGATCGCGTTCATCAGCACGTGGGCGAGGATCTCGGAGTGCGCTTCGCCACCCACGCCGGCCAGCAGCCTGGCGCTATCGGTGGGCGCGGCGCGCGCGCGCAAGACGAACGTTCGCATGACGCTCCGGGGCGATGTCAGGCCCACGATTGTCGCATCGTGGGCCACCAGGCCGGGCACGCTTGGCGCGCGCCCGGCCCTCGGGACTCAGTCGACCCGATGGATCTCGAACCAGTTGAGGTTCCAACCGGCGGCGGTGGCCGCGATGCCGAAGCGCCGCGCACCGGCCGGCAGCACCACGCGGTGCGACACCGTGGTCCAACGCTCCCAGCCGCCCGTGCCCGGGAAGGCGATGCTGCCGTAGACGACCGAGCCGCCGGCCTCTTCGAGGCGCAGGCTGCCGCCCGCCCCGGCGCTCGAGACGCGGTAGCGGATCTCGTAGGTCCCGGTGGCCGGAATGACGATCGGGGAATCCACGTACGACAGCCAGTCGCCCGGATCGATCCAGCCCACCACCAAGCCGCCGCCCACATCGCTGGTCGCCCCGGTCTGGATGCCGCTCATGTAGCTGTAGGCCTCCGCCTGCATCGTGGCGAGCGCAGGGCGCGTCACGGGAGGCTGCGGCCCCACGGGATCGATACGGAAGGCGTTGATGTTCCATCCGCCGCGAACCGCCGCGATGGCGAGGTCCACGCGGCCCGCGGGCAGGTTCACCTCGTGGGACGCGTCGGTCCAGGCCTGCCATCCGCCCGTCGCCGGCACGTCGAGCTCGCCGAACGTCGCGGAACCGCCCGTGCGCTCGAGGCGCAGGCGGCCGCCGGCGGACGGCGCCGCCACGCGGTAGGTGACGCGGTAGCGGCCGGCCGTCGGCACGGTCACGGCGTACGCCATCCAGTCGCCCGCGTCGATCCAGCCGACGTTGCGGCCACCGCCGGCGTCGGTCGTGGCCTCGGTCTGGATGCCGCTCATCGAGCAGTGGGCCTCGGCTTCGATCCGGACCGGCACGTTCGGGCTGGCGCAGACGACGGGGCCGGGGCCAGGTCCCGGTCCCGGCCCTGGCGCGCCCAGCGGCGGCCAGTTGCGAACGATGTCGCGCGCGAGCAGCCCGGACGCGGTGTAGTCCGACAGCGACCAGCCGCCGTTCGGGTTCGCGCCCGGACGCAGCGCCGAGGCGCCTTCGTTCTTGTCGTTGAGCGCCCAGTTCGCGTGGCTGATCTGGTTATTGCGGAGGAAGGCCATCCAGTTCGCGGTTTCCTGGGCGTTGACCCCGCCGTTGCCGTCGGCGTTCACGGAGCCCCACTCGGTGACGAAGAGCGGGATGCCGCGATCCAGCGCGTACTGCGCCTTGTTGCGCAGGTCCTGTCCGTGCGTGCCGGCGTAGAAGTGCAGCGTGTAGGCGATGTTGCGGTGGCCGGTGATCGGGTCGTTCGCCGCGGCATCGACGTCCTGCGACCAGCGCGGGGTGCCGACGATGATCAGGTTGTCCGGGTCGACGGCGCGGATGGCGGCGATCACCGTCTCCGCGTACGGCTTGATCGTGGTGCTCCACGGCACCGTGAGCGGCTCGTTGTAGATCTCGTAGATGACGTTGTCGAAGCGGCCGTAGTCCTGCGCCATCTGGCGGAAGAACTGCACCGCCGAGGCGGTGTGCCGCTCGGCGTTGTGGCTGTGCCAGTCGATGATGACGTACATGTCGTTGGCGATGGCTTCCTCGACCACGCGCCGCACCTTGGCGGTGTTGCCCGCCGGGTTCTGCAGGTAGCCACCGCTGTCCTCGACGCCCATCGCGGCGCGGATCAGGGTGGCGTTCCAGTCGCGCTTCGCCGTTGCGACCGCGCCAGCGGTGTAGAAGCGCTCGCCGCCCCACTGGTCGTTGCTCCAGAACAGGCTGGGGCCGGAGATGCTGCCGGGCGTACCGCCGAACAGCACGCGGTTGCCTTGGGTGGACACGGGGGGGACGGCCGCGTCCGCGAACGCGGCGGCGAACAGGCCGGCGGCCAGCACGCCGAGCCAGGCTTTCAGGGGGGATGGGTTCATCGTCGATGACCTGCGTTGGGGGGATTCGGGGGGATGGGGGGATGAGGCCGGGGGGCGTCAGAGGGATTCGAGGAAGCGCAGCAACTCCTGTTTCTGGGTGGCACTCAGGGCGCGGTAGGCGTTCCGGGAGGCTTCCGCCTCGCCGCCGTGCCAGAGGATGGCCTCTTCGATGGTCCGGGCGCGGCCGTCATGCAGGTAGCTGTGAACCGGGGTGCAGACCTGCTGGCCCTGCGGCGCATTCGTCGTGCCGCCGGTGACGCAGGCCGACAGACCGAGACCCCAGAGCGGCGCCGTACGCCACTCCGAACCCGACGCGTCGCCCTCGCCGAGCGAGTCGGCGAGGCCCGGGCCCATGTCGTGCAGCAGCAGGTCGGTGTAGGGGCGGATCGTCTGGTCGCGCAGCTCGGCCAGCGGGTGGTGGGGGCTCGTCTGCATCGTCGGGCGATGGCAGGCGGCGCAACCGGCGGCCCCGAAATGGGCCTCTCCGCGCTGCACGGCCGGGTCCTCGCTGTTGCGCTGGGGGCGGACGCCGAGCAGGGCGATGTACTTCGCGAGGTTGTTCAGATGCACGTCCGCCAGTTCAACGCCGCTCGGACCGCAGTCGGTCTGGCCGGAGCCGCAGTCCGGCGACGGCATCATCGAGGTCGTCACGCCCATGTCGCGATTGAGCGCGCTGGCCACCTGGTGGCGCACGCTGATCTTGGCGGCCTTGGCCCCGAAGCGGCCGAGGCGGGTCCGGCCGGTGACCGGATCGGGGACGCGGTTCGCGCGGCCGGAAATCCCGTCGCCATTGGCATCGTTCGGGTCTTCCATCGCAAGCACCGTCGATTCCGGCACGGCCTCGAGCAGGCCCATGCCGACCAGCTGCGGGGCGATCCGCGCCGAGAAGCGCGGCGGCGTCCCGTTCGAGAACCGGTAGGTCGGGGCGCGCAGGCCGTTGGCTTCGGTCCAGCCGGCGATGACCACCGTGCCTTCGCTCGCCGCACCGCCGTTCGCCTTGGGCTGCAGCACGCGGCCCATGGCCGGATGCGGGTTGCCCTGGATGTCACCGACGTTGACCACCCACGTGTCGAGGGGCACGCCGGGCGCCACCGGCGCCGCGCGGCCATTGCGGACGTGGCAGGCGGTGCAGCGCTCGTTGACGTAGCGCGGCCCGGCCCGACCCGCGAGCTCGGTGAAGGCCCCGTTCTCCGCGTGCTCGTCATGCAGCCCGCTGAGGAACGAGGTGTGGTGCACGCGACGCCCCTGCACGAACGGCTGGCCGTTGTCGTAGTTGAGGTTGGTCGCCATCTGCAGGAAGTGGTTGTCCGGCTCGCCCGACGTCATCTGCGCCAGCGTGGTCCGACCGCCCAACCAAGCGCGCTCCGGCACCTTGACCGAATCCTTGGTCCCGCCGCCGAACATCGGCGTGCTGAAGGGGCCCGGCTGCACGTCCCAGGGCACGATGCCCTCGCCGACGATGTAGAGGAAGGTCGTGCCGTAGTACGGAGCGCGGCCGCGCGGCACGCTCGGATCGAGGAACTGGCTAATCTCGAACTCGAGCTTGTCGCCGCGGCGGATGGGCTGGCCGGTGCGGCAGTTCAGCGTGCGCTCCTTCCAGTAATTGAAGGTGTCGACCACCACCATCGTGCCGTTGTCGCAGAACTCGGCCACCGTGCCGATGCCGCGGTAGAACCAGCGGTTCTCCGCCTCGCGATCGTTGAGGCGCCACTGCGTGCGGACATTCATCCGGATCGACGCCGTGCCATCGGGGCGCTGGTCCTCGATGATCTCGATCGCCGCGGTGCGGTGCTCCCAGTAGAAGCTCAGGTAGTGGTCATAAGCCTGGAACTGGGTTTCCTTGGCGTGCCGATCGCGCGCCCGGTCGGCGAAGCGCGTGATCAGGCGATTGCCCTGCTGGATGCGACCGGCTGGCTCAAGGATGGTCGACGCGCCATAAAGCGGCTCGATGGTCCCCGGGGGCGGCGGCGACGGCGGCACCGGGTCGCCCCCCGTGACGCGCGTGATGCGGAACCAGTTGAAGTTCCACCCGCCCTGCGCGGCGAACACTCCGAGGTTGTAGGTTCCGGCCGTGACGTCGACGGTGTGCGAGACCGTGGTCCAGGTCTGCCATCCACCGGTCGCCGGGATCGCAAGCGCGCCCAGCTGGATGCTGCCTGCGTTCAAGTCCAGCGAGAGTCGCGCACCCGACGGACTGGCCACGCGGTACTCGACGCGGTAGCGGCCGGTCTCGGGGAAGGTCACGGCCGAATAGGCCATCCAATCCCCGGTGTCGATCCAACCGACGCCCTGCCCGCCGCCCGTGTCGCCCGTTGGCTCGACGGCCACCCCCGACATCGATGCGAAGGACTCGGCCTCGCGGAACACCAGCGCGCCGTCGCCAGCGGACGGCGGCGACGGCGGTGATGGCGCCAGCGCCGCCAGCGTGTAGGTGCGCCAGGGCGTCGTTCGGCCGACGCCGCCGTCGATGATCGTATGGCTGATGGCGACCGGCGTCGTCGGCGCCAGGCCAGTGACGTCGTACACCCACTGCTCGCCGCTGCGGGTCATGCGGTGGTTGCGCTGCGCTCCGCCGTCGATGCGCAGGTGCACGTCCACCACGCCGCCCTGCGAGACGACGGCGCGCAGCGTGCCGGCCGCAGCGGCGACCGCACAGCCGTCCCGGCAGTTGGCCGCGGCCTGGGAAGACACCGTCGGGGAGAGCATCACGGCGGCGAGCGCGGCGAGGCCGACGAAGGTACGCACGGCGGGCCCGGGGCCCGTACGGTCAGCGGTAAACACGGACGTAATCCACGGCGAGGCGCTGCGGGAAGACACTGCCGGCGTTCGGGCTGCCGGGCCACGCACCGCCGACCGCCACGTTCAACAGCAGGAAGAAGGGCTGGTCGTACACCCAAGCGCCGCGCGCTTCGACCTGGGCGCGGCTGACCTGATGGAACAGGGTGCCATCGACGAACCAGCGGATCGCGGTCGCGTCCCACTCGACGGCATAGACGCGATAGCGCGCGCCCACCGGCTCGCGGGCGTCGAAGGTGCCGATGATCGGGTTCGCGCCCGAGTAGCCCGGACCGTGGATCGCGCCATGGGTCAGCGTCGGCTCGAAGCCGACGTGCTCCATGATGTCGATCTCACCATTCTGCGGCCATTCGACCTGGCCGAGGCTGCTGCCCAGCATCCAGAACGCCGGCCAGATGCCCTGCGTGCTCGGAAGCCGCATGCGCGCCTCGACGCGGCCGTACTGGAACGCGCGCTTGCCGCGCGTGACCATGCGCGTCGACGTGTACGTGCAGCGGCCGTACCAGCAGCTGGCATTGCCCGGATCCTCGCGGCGCGCTTCGAGCACGAGGACGTTGCTGCCCACCGCCGGATCGAACTGGACCGAGGCGTTACGGCCGTCGGTGTAGTACTGCAATTCCTGGTTGCCCCAGCCGTGGCCGCCGGTTTCGAACGTCCAGCTGGCGGGATCGATGCGATCGAACTCGTCGGACCACACCAGCGTGCGCGGCGGATCGGCGGACACCCGGGTCAGCCGGAACCAGTTGAAGTTCCAGCCGCCCTGCGCGGCGTAGACCCCGACGCTGAAGGTCCCGGCCGGCAGGTCGACCAGATGCGACACGGTGGTCCAGCGCTGCCAGCCGCCGGTCGCGGGGATCGCCACCTCGCCGAGCCGCGTCGCACCGCCATTGAGGTCGAGCGAGAGGCGGCCACCATTGACGCTGGCCACGCGGTACTCCACCCGGTAGCGGCCGGCGGCCGGGATCGCGACACCGGCGTAGGCCATCCAGTCACCGGTGTCGATCCAGCCGACGTTGCGGCCGCCGTCGGTATCCGACGTGGCTTCCAGCGCGACGCCGGACATCGCCGTGTAGGACTCGGCTTCGCGCACCACCGCCCCGGGGGCCGCGGGAGGTGCCGAGGCGGAGAGGCCCGCCAGGGTGTAGGTCTGCCACGGCGTCGTCTGCCCCACGCCGTTGGTGATGATCGTGAAGCGGATCGTCACCGGCGTATTCGCGGCGAGCCCGGCGATGTCGAACGACCACTGGCCGCCCGCCGCGTTCATGCGCCGGTTTTGCTGCGGGCCCTGATCGACGCGGTAGTGCACGTCGACGACCGTGCCGTGCGACACCGCGGCGCGCAGGGTGGTGCCGTCCACGGCGCTGATGCAGCCCTGGGGGCAAGGCCCGAGGTCGGCAGCGCGCACCGGGGGGGCAGCGACGAAGAACGCGAGGGCGAGGAGCGTGCCGAGGGCACGCGGGAACGACGGGGGGATGGGCATGGGCGGGGGCCTGCAACGGGTTGACGGACGAGGCAGGGCCGACGCACGGGGGTGCGTCCAGCGTCGCCCTGCCTCCCACAGAACGACCTCGAGGCCGAATGACAGCGCTGCCATCGCCTCGCGCCGCGAAGCTACGCGCCTCGAATCGACAAAACTGTGAACCAGTGCAAATTTTCCCCGATGCCCACGGCCGCGCCTGCCAGGTTCGGACGGACGGTCGAAACCGGGGGCGTCAGTGGAGCGTGGGCTTGGGAGGGGCCGAGCGCCCGGGGGCCTCAACGATCCACAAGAGCGCGCTTCGCGTTCGCCGGTACCGGCGGTCGTCGACCCCGAACTCGGTCGTGGCGTCACCAGCCGGGGCGGGCCGTCCGCAGTCCGCGAAGTCGCTGGCCTTGCCTGGACCGACGTGCAGCACGCGGGGCTCTGCCGCGCAGGCCTGCAGCACCAGCGCGGCCGCGGCAAGCAGGATCGCCCGTATCGGGCTCGGGATGCTGGCGGTCATGGGAAAAGCATTGGCCTCTGGGGATCCTTGCGCGACCGCCCATCGAGAGCCTTCGGTCCGCGGAGCCAAGGCGCGGAATCAATCCGCGGCGAGTCGGCCGAGCCGGACCGCCTGCTCGCGAACCACGTCGAGGCGATGGCCGGCGCTGACCAGGCCCCACACCGTGCCTTCGCGCTCGTAGGTGGCCGAAATCGCAGCGAACTGGGCATCGCGCCAGGCCAGCCATGCGCGCTGCGCCGCCTTCACCGGCGCCTGCTTTTCCGGGTCCAGCCCGCCGAGCAAGCGTCGGTAATTGACGTTGAGCTGGCGATCCCAGCGCGCCGTCGCTTCGGCCAGGCAGCGGCTGATCCCGAGGGTGCTGCCATCCTCGTTCTGGCAGGCCTCGCTGGCGACATCGATCGGATGCCGCCCTCCGAGATCATCGACCACCGGGACGACGAAGCCACTCGGCGGATCGGCCAGCACCGTGCCCCGTTCCCGATCGAAACCCAGAACCAGCGCGCGGCCCTCGACCCACGCCTCCGTCTTCTCCCAGTCGCCCTCCGCGTAGATCACTGTCAGGGCGCGGCCATCGGTGAGCCGCACGAGGTTGGGATCGCTGGTGCGCTGGAACCTGACCGTCGTCTCCCCCGCCAATGCAGGGACCGATGCCGTCGCCGCGGGTGCCAGCGCGAGCAGCGCAAACAGAAGCAGGATGCGCCGGGCCGGCGAGCGTCCTTCCATGCCGGAGGACGCCCGCCTGAGGGCCGGTGACGCGGACGATCGGATCGAACCGCCCGTCATTCCAAGCCCATGCGCGCCGTCAGCTCGTACAGGCCACCGCTGCTGCCCTCGTACATCTTGGCCACCACGGTGTACGTGCCCGGCTCCACGTCGACGGAAAGCCGCGAGTTGGTGCCACCGCCATCGCCGCCGTCGTCGTCCTCGGCAACCACGCTCCCGTCGCGACGCAGCTCCAGCATCGTGTCGAAGTCTTCGCTGCGCATGTCGACGACCAGCGCTCCCGCCTCGGCAATGACCAGCTGGTAGCTGTGGACCTCCCCGCTGGTCATCCCCGTGACCGGCGCACCCAAGGACAGCGTGCCGCCGCTGCGCAGCTCGGTACCCGCGGGCAGGGGCGCCTCGGTGGCGGACAAACGGAACAGGCCACTGCCCTCGTCATTCAGTGCACGCGCGACGACGGTGTAGGTCCCGGGCTGCAGCACCGTGGCGATCCGCGAGTCGGTGCCGTTGCCGCCGCCGTCGTCGTCGCTGAGGGAGACGTCGTTGCCACGCAGCTCCAGCTGGGTGTCGAAGGACTCGCTGCCGAGCTCGATGATGACGCGCCCCGCCCGCCTCACGCGGAGCTGGTACTCGCGCGGGCCGCCGGTCAGGGCGCCGTGCACGACGCTGCCGTCGAGCGCCAGCGCGCCGCTGTTGCGCAGACGCACGCCCTCCGGCAGCGCCCCGGTCCCGACGGTCAGCTGGAACAGGCCCGTCGTTTCGTTGATCGATTTCGCACGCAGGGTGTAGGTGCCGGCTTCCAGCGGTGCGCTCAAGCGCGCGTCCAAGCCGCCCGCGCTGTCGTCGTCGCTGATCGAGACGCCGCCGCCCTCCAGCTCCAGTGCCGAATCGAAGTCGCTGGAACGCATCTCGATCTGGTAGTAGCCGGACTCGCGGACCTCGAGCCGGTAGCCCTTGCCGTCACGGCCCATCACGTCGACGATGTCGGCCCCCGGGCGCAGCGGACCGTCGCCGCGATGCACCTGCAGCGGCTTGGTCTCAAGGCGGAAGGGGCCGTAGGCGCGGGCACCGCTGCCACTGACCGCCACCTCGTAGCGTCCCTTCTCGCTGGCCACCACCGCCAACCGGGCGCCGGCGGGGCTTTCGCCACACGTGCCGTCGGTAGGGCCGGCCACAGCCTCACCGTCGCGCAGCACGAACAGCCGGGCACACAGCGCGCCACTGGTCTCGAAGCTCACGGCCTGGCCGGCGTCGAGGTCGATGGCGTAGACGATGCTGCGGCTGCCGTCGCTGTAGTTGACGCGGTTGGCCGTGGTGATCTCGCCGCGGACCGAAGCACCGACGGCGAGCGGTTGGGCCGCGACGTCCGTGGCGCTCTGGGCCAAGCCCAAGGACGGCGAGAGCATCAGGGCGAGGGCAAGGGGGGTCTTCTTCATCGGGACGGGTCCAGTCTTCGGCGGGGGGAGCGCCAGAATCGATCCAGCGCGGGTTGCCTATGAGACCCGTTCCTGCCCATCAACGCCAGCGTTGGTGGGAAACCTTTATCGACGCCGTGCGGATCACCATGGTCCGGGCGAGAATGCCGAGCTGCACGATGCCGCCGAACCCACCGTTCGCTACGCCCTGACCGCCGCTGCCCGGCTGCTCGAACACTGGAATGCCCTAGACCATGGCAATAGCGTCCATGGCGCGCAACACGGCCACGCTGGCGACCAGTCTGGCGAGCCGAATCACTGCGCGCCGCCACGACCAATTCGCGGGCTAGCCCTGTGTGCGTTGGCGACTTCGAAGACGTGACAGTGAACACTCGATACACCGCACTGCTCAACCGGCTTCCTTTGGATTTCAGATTCTAGAAGCTCCCGAAGTACGTCCTTCGAAGGACGTGGCCGCTGAATTAGGCGAAACGCATCGATGCCGTTGTCAGCCACCAAGAGAGACCCACCAAGGCGCGACGTGGATTCATCGCGATAGGTCAACAGGACGCTCTCGGCATCGACTTGCCGATCCATGCGAAAGCCACATGCAACCCAAGCGTCCTGCAAGGCGTCAGTGGCATGAACTGACAAAACCACTGTTGCGACCCGGCCGATGTACTCGTTCATGACTTGAGGATCGATAGACCTTTCGCACCAGGGGCGACGGGGACTGCCGCACCGTTGGCTCCGTCCTTCGGACATCCGTTAATGCAATTGCGTCGGCCACGACAGACAACGACGTATCGAGACACTCGCCGGCAGATCTCTAGAACAAACGGGAAACCCATTCGCCATCGCCATGATGCGAGAGGCGACAGGCCAACCGCTTGCGCACGACCGCTGTCGGATAACGCCCGAGCTAAGCGGCAGCATCTATCGCGAAGCGATTGATGTGTCCGCTTGAGCGAAACGTTAGGCGCGACGATACAAGGCTTGATTGAGCACTTGAGCAATGACGCCTCGGGCGACAACCTGCAGCTCCTCTTGGACCGAGAACTCGAAGCCAGGGTAGAGACGACCGGCCTGACTAGCCGGATGGAGAAGCCAGAGCAACGACCTGATGCTTTCGCCCGGCGAAACGGCGTCAGCCCCAACGAACTCATGGTGAGCGCCAAACAGCGTGGATCCGCCAAAGTCATGGTCGGGGTGGTAGGTCGAGAACGCCGGTCGCGTCTTACCTCCAGCTGAAGTGCTGAGAAGGTGCAGCTCGGCTTCGATGTCAGGGGGGAGTGGGTGGTCTTGCCATAGCGCCTAACTTGAGCTTCACCGATCCGGCCGGCTTGCGCCGTCGCGCATCGCATTCACAGACCAATGAGTCGCCTCGCGGTCAACGAGCGATGCAATACCGCTCTCAGGATCAGAACAGGCGAACAAACATTTGACCGCCGGTCGATGAACAGCGGCGATTCTCGGCATGTAAGGCGGCGCCGCGAAGCGCGATGGGTCCCCTTATCTAGCCCGACGCGTCAACAGCGAAAGACTCGGAAGGCCAGTCGTTGAGGTTGTCGACTCTCGGCGAGAAGGTCGGCGCACGACCCACGGGTGTGATTTCAAGGCGAACTTTCAGGACGTAGAGCCTGTCACAAAGACCACCGCTGCCTCGGCATCGCTGGAGTGCCTCGTCGCGAGCCGCTTCCTCGTTCGATTCCGCTACTGGGAAGTAGCGTCCATCGTCTCGAACGGCAATGGCTACGAGTGCATTCTTTACTTCCAGCGCAACCTTGCAACCGCGCCCCATTGCCTGGGTACAGGCGTCCTTCGCAGCCCGGCGCGCGGCTCGATAGCTGGGGAAACCGGATGCCAGCCACGGCGCCGCGGCTTCGTCGTGCCTAACAACGGCTCCATGGTTTTCTCCAAAACCCCATTGGCGCGACACTTCCGGAAGCAACGTTCGCCGTGGCGCTGACAGCTCGCCATGGTGCGCTGGCGAAGGCCCGCAACGCGGGTCACCCGGCGGCACACCCACGGGGCAGGCAGTCTGAGCCAAGGTGACGAAAGCACAGGTCATGGTCGCAAGGCCAACAAGGATTCGCGTCATGAGTGGCTCATGAGTTAGACGTCGCATATGGGGGGATGCTGTTCGTTAATGGGGTGACGTCGATGCTGCCTCAGGCTGGAACCATTGAAAAGCGTGGTCGAAACGCAAGCCACTGCCGACACCATCGCTTTTGCGAGCCGACGATACCGCACCGATAAGGCGACTCTCATCAGGTGAGCATTAGTCCACGAGTTGGACGCCTCGCTCTCTCAGGCATCGGCGTTCGCCATGAAGAAGGCCCGCTCTCGCGGGCCTTCTCGTTGCACAGCGTTGGAGACGCGGATCAGAAATCCATGTCGCCCATGCCGCCCATGCCACCGCCGCCCGGCGCAGCCGGGGCGTCCTTCTTCGGGGCTTCGGCGACCATCGCTTCGGTCGTGATCATCAGGCCGGCGATCGACGCGGCGTTCTGCAGCGCCGTGCGCGTGACCTTGGTCGGGTCCAGGATGCCGAACTGCACCATGTCGCCGAACTCGCCGTTCGCCGCGTTGTAGCCGTAGTTGCCCGACTGCTCGAGCACCTTGTTGAGGATCACCGACGGCTCGTCGCCGGCATTGGTGACGATCTCGCGCAGCGGCGCTTCCATCGCGCGCAGGGCGATGGCGATGCCGTGGTTCTGGTCCTCGTTCGCGCCCTTGAGGTTCGCGATCGCGGCCTTGGCGCGCAGCAGGGCCACGCCGCCGCCCGGGACGATGCCTTCCTCGACGGCCGCACGGGTGGCGTGCAGGGCGTCTTCGACGCGGGCCTTCTTTTCCTTCATCTCGACTTCCGTCGCGGCGCCGACCTTGATGACGGCCACGCCGCCGGCCAGCTTCGCCACGCGCTCCTGCAGCTT
>JAIXTZ010000077.1 GCA_027483745.1 Lysobacteraceae bacterium | reverse complement strand
GTCGAGGCTCTGCAGCTTGGACAGCGACGAATAGCCGGTGCCGAAGTCGTCCACCGCGATGCCGACGCCCAGCTTGGCCACGCGGCGCATCTGCTCGATGGTGCTTTCGGCGTTCACCATCAGCACGCTCTCGGTCAGCTCGAGCTCGAAGGCGCCGTGCGGCAGCGCGAAGTCACGGACGACGGCCTCGACGTCCTCGAGCAGGTTGTGGTGAAGCTGCGTGGCCGAGACGTTCACCGCCAGTCGGACATCGCCCAGGCCCTGCGCGACCAGCTCGGCATGGCGGCGCGCGGCGTCGCGCAGCACCCATCGGCCCACCTCGACCATCAGCCCGCTCTCCTCCAGCGCGTCGATGAAGTGGCCGGGCGCCAGCAGGCCGCGCTGCGGATGGCGCCAGCGCAGCAGCGCCTCCAGCCCCTGCGCGCGGCCGTCCCAGCGGAACTGCGGCTGGTAGTGCAGTTCGAACTCGCGTCTTTCGACGGCCTCGCGCAGCTGGGAAATCAGGAACAGGCGCTCGGTGGCGCCCTGGTCGAAGGCCGGCTCATAACCGACCGCACAGTTCCGCCCCCGCGCCTTGGCTTGGTACATCGCGATGTCGGCGCGCTGCAGCAGCACGCCGGCTTCATCGCCATGCTGCGGGCAGCGGGCGTAGCCGATGCTGGCGGTGACGTAGTGCATCGAACCGGCCAGCTCGACCGGGCGGCGCAAGGCTTCGGTAATGCGATCGACGACGCGCAGCACGTCGGTCTCCACTTCGCCGAGCAGCAGCACCACGAATTCGTCGCCACCGAAGCGCGCCACGGTGTCGGTCTGCCGCAGGCAGCCCTGCAGGCGACGCGCGACGGTGCGCAACAGCTCGTCGCCAGCGGCGTGGCCCAGCGAATCATTCACCAGCTTGAAGTTGTCGAGGTCGACGAACAGCACCACGAGGTTCAGGCCGAAGCGCTTGCTCTCGCGCAGCGCCTGCGCGAGTCGGTCGCGGAAGAGCTGGCGGTTCGGCAGGGTGGTGAGTTCGTCGTGCGTCGCGCGATGCGCCAGCGCCTGCTCGGTGGCGACGCGCTCGCTGACGTCGATCTGCGAACCGACATAGTGGGTGAGCACGCCCTTGGCGTCGCGCACCGGCGACACCACGAGGTCGATCCAGTACGCACTGCCGTCCTTGCGGAAGTTGCGCAACAGCACCTGCCCGTCGCGGCCTTCGCGCAGCGAATGGCGCAGGGTCTCCAGACCGGGCTGCTCGCGTTCGGCCCCCTGCAGGAAATTGAGGTTGCGGCCCAGCAGTTCCGCCGCGGAGTAGCCGCTCATCGCCTCGAGCGCCGCGTTCACGTACACCGTCGGCCAACCGGCCTGCTGCGCATCGACGATGGCCACGCCGGTCGTGGTGGCATCGAGGGCGCGCTTCAGCAAGGCCAGCCGGTCGACCGCACCCAGCTCTTCGCTGATGTCGGTCACGCCGCCGATCGCACGCACCGGATGCCCCGCGGCGTCGCGCAGGATCATCAGGCGGTCGCGGGCATGGCCGGTGCCGCCATCGGGCTTCTCGAAGCGGTAGGCGATCTCCCATTCGACCATGCCGGTGTTCAGCGCCTGCGCGTAGCCCTGTCGGACGCGGTCGCGGTCTTCCGGATGGACCTTCGCCAGCCAGTCCGCGATCTCGTGCGCCGCCGCATCGGCCGGCAGCCCGAACATGCGGCAGAAGGCCTCGCTGCGCCACAGTGTGTTGCGCTCTAGGTCGGCGTCGTAGATGCCATCGCTGGTCGCACGGGCGATCAGGGCGAAGCGCTCGCGCTCGCGGGCTTCGCGACGGCGCGCGCGCCACAGGGCCAGCAGCGCCACCCCCATCGCCACGAGCAGCGCGAGGATGGCGAGGGTGGACGGTGACGCGCTTTCGGGCATGGAGGCTTCCTAAGGAGGCCTTCAGCCTACCAGCGTCACCCCCGGCAGGCCGAGCACGTAGTCGGCGCCCATGAGCATGGACGGGGTCATGAAGCCGGGTTCGGCGCCGCCCTCGAGCAGGCGCTGCGTGATGCCCAGCGCGGCAGTCACCGTGAGGTCGTAGCCGTTCGGCGTGCGCAGCTGCCGCCTCAGCTCGCGGCCGTCCTCGGTGCGCGCTTCACCCCAAACCAGCGTGTCGGTCTTGCCGCGCTTCGACTCCGAGGGGCCACGCACGCTTTTCTCGACGCGTGCCTTCATGAAGCGCTGCACCGGGCCCAGGCCCAGCAGCGGCCGGACGAGGCGCAGGCGCCGCACGCGACCGATGACGGCCGGCGGCACCGCCATGTAGACCTCGATATCTGGGATGCCGGTGCTGACGTAGGCCGTGTAGACGTCGCCCCACGGGATGGTCATGGCCGTGCGGGGCTCGCCGTCACGATCGAAGGTGCGGTGCTTCCACGCCAGCGGCACCGTGGTCATCTGGCCGCCGATGCGGGCGCGCCCGCCCTTGCCGAGGCCCTCGACGCTGGTCTTGGCCGTACCCGGGCTGGGGCCACCGCCGGCTTCGAACGCCAGGACGAGCGAGGTGGCCTCGGGCAGGTCGCGCTTCAACTGCGCGGCGAGGCAGTCGGTGGGCACCACGTCGAAACCCGAACCCGGCAGCACGACGATGCCCGCCGCCTTCGCCCGCGCGTCCTGCTGGTGGCAATGGGCAAACACATCGATCTCGCCGGTGATGTCGAGGTAGTGCGCCTTCGCCCGCAGGCAAGCCTCGAGCATCGGGGCGCAGGTTTCGGAGAACGGACCCGCGCAGTGCAGCACGAGCGTGACGCCGCGGAGGCCCAGGTCGAGCGCGGACGGCTCCAAGCCGAACACCCGGACCTCCAAGCCGCCCAGCTCCCGCGAGATCGCCTCGAGCTCCTCGCGGCGGCGGCCGGCGAGGATGGGCCTCAGGCCGCGCACCACCGCCTCCTTCGCCATCAGCCGCCCGGTGTAGCCGTTGGCGCCGTAGATCATCCACGTCATCGAATCGCCCCCCTCAGCCGCGGCGCATCGCGCCGGCCGTTTCCATCAGCTTCTTGAAGTACCAGTTCGGGAACCAGCGCTTGAGGCGCCAGCGCATCGGCTCGTGCTTCGTTGGCAGCACGAGGAAGGTGCGCGCCCGCAGGGCGGCGTAGGTCGCGTCGGCGACGGAATCGAGGGTGTCCGGGCTCTTGTCCATCATCCGCGAGGCCATGCCGCG
>JAIXTZ010000223.1 GCA_027483745.1 Lysobacteraceae bacterium | reverse complement strand
CGGTAGGCGACCTGCGGCTTGCCGACGTTCGCTTCGACGTTGAACTCGCGCTTCATGCGGTCGACAAGGATCTCGAGGTGCAGCTCGCCCATGCCCGAGATGATCGTCTGGCCCGACTCTTCGTCCGTGCGGACGCGGAACGAGGGATCTTCCTGGGCCAGACGGCCAAGGGCGATACCCATCTTTTCCTGGTCCGACTTGGTCTTCGGCTCCACGGCCATCGAGATGACGGGCTCCGGGAAGATCATGCGCTCGAGCGTGATCACGTTGTCCATCGAGCACAGGGTGTCACCGGTGGTGACGTCCTTGAGGCCGACGGCCGCGGCGATGTCGCCGGCGAGCACTTCCTTGATCTCTTCGCGCTGGTTGGCGTGCATCTGCAGGATGCGGCCGATGCGCTCCTTCTTCGACTTGACCGGGTTGTAGACCTGGTCGCCGCCGTTGAGGGTGCCCGAGTAGACGCGGAAGAACGTGAGCGAACCCACGAACGGGTCGGTCATGATCTTGAACGCGAGCGCCGAGAACGGCTCGCCGTCACCGGCGTTGCGGAAGGCTTCCTGCTCGTTCTCGTCGATGCCCTTGACCGGCGGACGATCGGACGGCGACGGCAGGTAGCGGATGACCGCGTCCAGCATCGCCTGCACGCCCTTGTTCTTGAACGCCGTACCGCAGAAGGCCGGGATGATCTCGCCGCGCAGGGTGCGCTCGCGAATGCCCGAGATGACCTCTTCTTCCGAGAGCTCACCTTCCTCGAGGTACTTGTTCATCAGGTCTTCGGACGCCTCGGCGGCGGCTTCGACCATGAACGCACGGGCCGTGGCGCACTCGTCAGCCAGGTTCGCCGGGATGTCGGCGTAGCTGAAGGTGTTGCCGTTCGTCGCCATGTCCCACACGATGGCCTTCATCTTCAGCAGATCGACGACGCCCTCGAAGTTCTCTTCGGCGCCGATCGCGACCTGCATCGGCACCGGGTAGGCGCCGAGGCGCGACTTCAGCTGGTCGATGACCTTCATGAAGTTGGCGCCGGTGCGGTCCATCTTGTTGACGAACGCGAGGCGCGGCACGTTGTACTTGTTGGCCTGGCGCCACACCGTCTCGGACTGCGGCTGCACGCCGCCGACGGCGCACAGCACGAACACCGCGCCGTCGAGCACGCGCAGCGAACGCTCGACTTCGATGGTGAAGTCGACGTGGCCGGGAGTGTCGATGATGTTGAAGCGGTGCTGCTGGAACGACTTGTCCATGCCCGACCAGAAGCAGGTCGTGGCCGCGGACGTGATGGTGATGCCGCGCTCCTGCTCCTGCTCCATCCAGTCCATCGTCGCGGCACCATCGTGCACTTCGCCGATCTTATGGTTGACGCCGGTGTAGAACAGGATGCGCTCGGTGGTCGTCGTCTTGCCGGCATCGATGTGGGCCATGATGCCGAAGTTGCGGTAACGGTCGATCGGTGTGGTACGTGCCACGTCAGTAACCCTTATGCCTTACCAGCGGTAATGCGAGAAGGCCTTGTTGGCCTCCGCCATGCGGTGCGTTTCTTCGCGCTTCTTGACGGCGCCACCGCGGTTTTCCGACGCATCGAGCAGCTCGGCAGCGAGCTTGCGCGGCATCGAGTTCTCGCCGCGCTTGCGCGACGACTCGATCACCCAGCGCATGGCCAGCGCCATGCGACGGGTCGAACGGACTTCGACCGGCACCTGGTACGTGGCGCCGCCGACGCGACGGGACTTGACTTCGACCATCGGCGCGACGTTGCTGAGGGCCTTCTCGACCAGCTGCAGCGGCTCGGCGTTCTTCTGGCCGATGACTTCCATCGCGCCATAAACGATCTGCTCGGCGATCGACTTCTTGCCGCTCTTCATCACCATGTTGATGAAGCGGGCGACGAGTTCGCTGCCGTGCTTGGGGTCCGCGATGATTTCGCGGACGGGGGTCTGACCTTTACGGGACATGAGGCTTGCCTACCTTGAAATGTGGAGAGCGCGTTACTTCTTCGGGCGCTTGGCGCCGTACTTCGAACGGCTCTGGCGGCGCTTGGCGACGCCCGAGGCGTCGAGCGAACCGCGCACGGTGTGGTAGCGCACGCCCGGCAGGTCCTTGACGCGACCGCCGCGGATCAGCACCACCGAGTGCTCCTGCAGGTTGTGGCCTTCGCCACCGATGTACGAGATGACCTCGAAGCCGTTGGTGAGGCGGACCTTCGCAACCTTGCGGAGCGCGGAGTTCGGCTTCTTCGGCGTGGTGGTGTACACGCGGGTGCACACGCCACGACGCTGCGGGCAGTTGGCGAGGGCCGGCGAGGCGCTCTTGTACGTATTGGGCTGGCGCGGCTTGCGGACCAGCTGGTTGATCGTTGCCATCAGTAGGGTCGCTGCTTAGGGTTGGATCCAGGCCGATCGGCCCAGGGCCGACGACGAAAAAAAACACCGGCAGACCGGGATCTCCGATCTGCCGACACGCAATCTTTGCCCGCGGCGGCCTCGTGAAGCCGATGCGGTCCCGATGGGCGCCAAGAGGCGCTGCCAGCGGACTTTCCTGCCCATCCTGGGCCGAACACGAGGCGCATCCTGCGACCTCATTTCGTGATCTGGGCGGATGAATCCGCCAATGAGCCGCCGACTATACAGGAGTCGGCGGCGGTTTGCCAAGGTAAGGCACCCGCCCTGCCCTTCCCTGCCCCGCCATTCAGGCCGGAGCAGGCCCCGGGCGCCGCGGGCGCGGCGCCGGGAGCGTCACATCACTCGTCCGAGCCGGCGTCGGCGCTGGCCTCGGCCGCCGGCGAGAACGCGCGAAGCGCCTCGAGGTCGGCGTCGGTCAACTCCGTCGAGGCGGTGCGGCGCTTCGCGTGGTACGCGAGGCCGGTACCGGCCGGGATCAGGCGGCCGACGATGACGTTTTCCTTCAGGCCGCGGAGCGTGTCGCGGGTACCGCGAACCGCCGCCTCGGTGAGGACGCGGGTGGTCTCCTGGAACGAGGCCGCCGAGATGAAGCTCTCGGTGGCCAGCGAGGCCTTGGTGATGCCCAGCAGCACCGGCTCGACGCGGGCCGGCAGCTCGTTGCGCG
>JAIXTZ010000252.1 GCA_027483745.1 Lysobacteraceae bacterium | reverse complement strand
CTGCACATCTACAAGTGGGACGAGTGGAGCCAGCGCACCATCACGCCGGGCCTCGTCATCGGCCATGAATTCGTCGGTCGCATCGTCGAGCTCGGCGCCGGCGTCACCGGCTACAAGGTCGGCGACCGCGTCTCGGCCGAAGGCCACATCGTCTGCGGCGTCTGCCGCAACTGCCGCGCCGGCAAGCAGCACCTCTGCCCGCACACCGTCGGCATCGGCGTGAACCGCGCCGGCGCCTTCGCCGAGTACATCGCCATGCCGGCCGCAAACCTCTGGCCGATCCCCGACCAGATCCCGTCGGAGCTGGCGGCCTTCTTCGACCCCTACGGCAACGCCGCGCACTGCGCGCTGGAGTTCGACGTGATCGGCGAGGACGTGCTGATCACCGGCGCGGGCCCCATCGGCATCATCGCGGCGGGCATCTGCAAGCACATCGGCGCACGCAATGTCGTCGTGACCGACGTCAACGACTTCCGCCTGAAGCTGGCCGCCGACATGGGCGCCACGCGCGTCGTCAACGTCTCGAAGCAGTCGGTGAAGGACGTCATGAAGGACCTGCACATGGAGGGCTTCGACGTCGGCCTCGAGATGTCGGGCAACCCCCGCGCCTTCAACGACATGCTCGACTGCATGTACCACGGCGGCAAGATCGCGCTGCTCGGCATCCTGCCCAAGGGCACCGGCGTGGACTGGGACAAGATCATCTTCAAGGGCCTCACCGTGCAGGGCATCTACGGCCGCCGCATGTACGAGACCTGGTACAAGATGACGCAGATGGTGCTCACCGGCTTCCCGCTGCAGAAGGTGCTCACGCATCAGATCCACATCAACGATTTCCAGAAGGGCTTCGACCTGATGGACGCCGGCACCTGCGGCAAGGTCGTCTGCAGCTGGAACTGAGTCACGCCTCTTCCCCGCCCAGCGAGGCCACGCCCATGTGCTCCGCCTCCAGCGTCCGCATCGCCGTCGATCCCGACCTCGACGGCGAGAAGGCCCTCGCCATCCGCGAGATGCTGCGCGACTACAACGCGCGCTTCATCGGCCGGCCGGACTGGCTGCCGATGGTGATCACCGCCCTCGATGCCGACGACGAGCTGGTGGGTGGGTTGGCCGGCCAGTACGGCCTCGGCTGGCTGCACGTGGACATGCTCGCCGTCGCGCCGGAGCGCCGCCGCACCGGCATCGGCATGCAGTTGCTGGCGCAAGCCGAGCATTGGGCGCGGCAGCGCGGCGCGCTCGGCGTGTACCTCGAGACCATCGAGTTCCAAGCGCTGGGATTCTACGAGCGCCTCGGTTACCGGCCGTTCGGCCAGCAGGCGGACAATCCGCCCGGCTACACCCGCTACTACCTCGAGAAGCGCCTCGACTGAATGCTGCCGCTCTTCCGTGAACCGCGCGCCTGGCTGGCCGCGGCCTTCTTGTTGATCCACCACGACGCACAGGCGACCGGCCAAGGCCCGAGCGCCTGCGAGCCCGAGGCGCTGCCCGCCGCGGCTCTGGCCCCACCGGCCCTGCTCGGCGCCGAGGACTTCAGCGCGTCACCCTGCGCGACCATCGTTGGCGGCATGGCGCAGTTCGTGCTGCGCCCTCACGGCCCAGGCGTGGACGACATCGAGCCCGCGCAACTGCGCGTCGAAAGCCTCGACCTGCTCGAGATCCGCGCGGTGGAGATGGAAGCGATACGCCGCCTGCGCGCGCAGCGCGCCGCCGGCACCGCCGGCCGGGCCGCCGCATCGTCCCTCGCGCAGACCGGCGAGGCGATCGCGGGCGTCGTCACCCGGCCCGTGGAGAGCGTCATCGGCCTGCCGGCAGGCATGCTCCGCGTTTTCGGACGGCGCGCCTCGAACTACGGCCAACAGGCGTCGGACGTGGGCGAGCGTGCCTACGAGGCCCTCTCCGACGAGGCCCTGTTCGACGCCAGCCTGCGCCCGCGCGACGTGGAGCCGCTGCCGCCCGAGCCGGAACCGTGGTGGCGGAAGGGCGGCGGCTTCGCGCTGAAACTCGGCAAGCGCTGGCTGGGCTACAACGCGGCACGACGCGAGCTGGGCCGCGAGCTCGGCATCGACCCGTACTCCACGAACCCCTGGCTGGATGCCGAGATGGACCGGCTGGCCTGGTCGGCCCTGGTCGGGCGGCGCGGTGTCGGCCTCGGCCTTGGGCAGGTCGGCGGCGTCGCGGGCACCGTGCTCGGCCAGGGCGGCCGCATCCACCGCATGGTCTGGGACAAACCGCCGGAAGAAGTCGAGGCGTGGAACGTGGCCCGCCTCGCCCCGCTCGCGTGCCGCGCCGACGTGCAGGACGCCTTCTTCGACAACTCGCGCTACAGCCCGACCTTGCAGACCCAGGCCGTGGACGCGCTGCTCGATCTGGCGCCGCAGGGCGGCTGCGAGATGTTCCTCGGACTCGCCGCGAGCGTGCAACGGGAAGCCGAAGCCCGCTTCGTCGTCGATGCCCTGCATCTGCTGGTCGCGGCACGCCCGCGCTTCCCGACGCGTTTCGAGATCTTCGGCGAGGCCGTGGTGCTTCGCGATGGCGAGGAGCGGCTGTGGCTGGCCCTGCCCGTCGACCTGCTGCACTGGACGCCGCAAACGGCGGACTTCTTCGCCGACCCCTCACTGGTCCGCGTGGCCGACAAGCGGCTCCTGCTCTCGCGGGACGCCAGCCCGCGGGCCCGCGCCGCGCTGCTCGCCGATGGCTGGGCGGTGGTGGAGCAATCGATCGGGCCGGCGCGCGAGTTCAGCATCCGGCAACCGCGGCAAGACGCCGGTTACTGAGCCGGCGCTTCAGCCGACCTCGATCTCGGACGGGTCGGCCGGATCGTCGTTGCTGCTCCGCACGAGGCGATAACCGTGCTGGTAGATGCCTTCAAGGCGCCATTCGCTGTCGCCCTGGAGGCCGAGGCGCTTGCGCAGGCGGCTCACGTAGGTGTCGATGCTGCGCGTCGCCACGTTCGGGCCGACGCGCCACACCTGCGACAGCAGTGTCTCGCGCGAAACCACCTTGCCGCGGCGCTGGAACAGGAACACCAGCAGGTCGAACTCGCGGTCGGTGAGTTCGATCTGCTCCCCGTGCAACGTGAGGCGGCGGCGGTCGAGGTCGAAGCCGAAGGGCTCCACGTCCTCGAGGATATTGGCGTTGCTGAGCGGCGCGGCGCGGCGCATGGCCGACTTGATGCGCGCCACCAGCTCGGCGGCGCGGGCCGGCTTGACGATGTAGTCGTCGGCGCCGGCCTGCAGCCCCGTGACGATGTCCGTCTCCTGGTCGTTGCCGGTGAGGAAGATCACCGGCAGCGTCGCGTTGGTCTGGCGGAGTTCGCGCAACAACTCGAGCCCGGACACGCCGGGCAGATTCCAGTCGAGCAGCAACAGGTCGATCGACTCCGGCCCCATGCGGCGGCGGAAATCGAGCTCGGTGCCGTAGTGGAGGCAATCCATGCCCGAGTTCTCGATCATCGTCGCGATGATCTTGGCCTGGGTGGGATCGTCTTCGACGAGTCCGATTTGCAGAGTGCGCGACATGGTCCCCTGGGTGGCCGGATCGGGAGGTCCGGTTCCGCAACATGTTTTACAAGTGTGAATTGTGTCAAGCAATGATGGACAACGGAAGACATGCCGGCCCCGGTCCATAATGCTGCCCCCGCACCGTGCACCCCGATCGCCATGGCCCCGACCGCCCCCGCCACACCCTCCCCCACCCTCGCCCGGTATGCCGCCGAGCTGGCCGAGATCCGCGCCGCCGGCCTGTTCAAGGCCGAGCGCGTCATCACCAGCCCGCAGTCGGCCGAGATCGCGCTGGAGGACGGCCGCACGGTGCTGAACTTCTGCGCCAACAACTACCTGGGCCTGGCCGACCACCCCGACGTCATCGCCTCGGCCAAGGCCGCCCTCGACACCCACGGCTTCGGCATGGCCTCGGTGCGCTTCATCTGCGGCACCCAGGACCTGCACAAGCAGCTCGAGAAGACCATCGCGGACTTCTTCGGCACCGAGGACACCATCCTCTACGCCGCCTGCTTCGACGCCAACGGCGGCCTCTTCGAGCCCCTGCTGGGCGAGCAGGACGCGATCATCTCCGACAGCCTCAACCACGCCTCCATCATCGACGGCGTGCGGCTGTGCAAGGCCAAGCGCTACCGCTACGCCAACTGCGACATGGCCGATCTGGAAGCGCAGCTCAAGCAGGCCCGCGCCGACGGCGTGCGCGACATCCTGATCACCACCGACGGCGTGTTCTCGATGGACGGCTTCATCGCGCCGCTCGACGAGATCACCGCGCTGGCCGCGAAATACGGCGCGATGGTCCACATCGACGAATGCCACGCCACGGGCTTCCTCGGCGCGAATGGCCGCGGCAGCGCCGAGGTCAAGGGCGTGATGGACAAGATCGACATCTTCACCGGCACGCTGGGCAAGGCCATGGGCGGCGCGCTGGGCGGCTTCACCACCGGCCGCCGGGACGTGATCGAACTGCTGCGCCAGCGCTCGCGGCCCTACCTGTTCAGCAACTCGCTGCCGCCGCACGTCGTGGCGGCCGGCATCACCGCCTTCGACATGCTGGCCAAGGCCGGCGAGCTGCGCGAGCGCCTCGCGGCCAACACCGCCTACTTCCGCTCGGAAATGGCCAAGCTCGGCTTCGACATCAAGCCGGGCGTGCACCCGATCTGCCCGGTGATGCTCTACGACGCCCCGCTGGCGCAGAAGTTCGCCGCGCGCCTCCTCGAAGAGGGCATCTATGCGATCGGCTTCTTCTTCCCGGTGGTCCCCAAGGGCCAGGCCCGCATTCGCACGCAGATGAGCGCCGCGCACACCCGCGAGCACCTCGACCGCGCCATCGCCGCCTTCGCCAAGGTCGGCCGCGAGCTCGGCGTCATCCCGGGCTGATGCGAGCCAAGCTCCGCCACCTGTTCCGCCTCGCCGTCGCCACCGACGCCGAGGCCGTGCAGGCGGCGGACGGCATCTGGACCACGCGCTGCCTGCACTGCCGCACGCGGCTGCAGGTGGCGGCCGACGGCGAGGCGCTGGGCGGAAGCTCGTTGGAGCACGTGGTGCCGCAGGCCTGGTTCGGCGTGCGGGCGGCAGCGGCACTGACCGTACAGGTCGGCGACGACCGCGACGCCCCCCGCAACTTGGCCGTCGCGTGCCGTACCTGCAACCAGGACAAGGGCAAGGGCCCGGACGCCCGCGGCCCGCAGGATGCGCGCGCTTACGACGTCGTGGCGGCGCTGCTCGCCAAGCGCCTCGCGCGCTGGCGACCCCCGCCGATCGCGGACGCGCCTTGACGCGGCGCGTGTCAGGCTCAGCCGCGCAAAGCCGCCACTTCCTCGCTGGTGAGCCGCCGCCAGCCGCCCTTGGGCAGGTCGCCCAGCGGGAGTTCGCCAATCGCAACCCGGACCAAGCGCAGCACCGGGAACCCGGCGGCCTTCGCGAGGCGGCGGATCTGCCGGTTTCTTCCCTCGTCCAGGACGATTTCCAGCCAGGCCGTCTTGCCACCGCTTCTGAGCAGCACCACCGATTTGGCCGACAGCCGATCGCCCCCCTCGTCGAGGCCCGCGACCATCGCCCTCAGCGCACCCTCACCCGGCACGCCGTCGACCTGGACGCGATACGTCTTGTCCGGCCCCGTGGCGGGATCGGTGATGCGCGCCGCCCACGCCGGATCGTTGGTCAACAGCAGCAGGCCCTCGCTGGCCTGGTCCAAGCGTCCGACCGGCGCCACCCAAGGCAGCCCGGCACCGTCGAGGCAGCGGTACACCGTGTCGCGGCCCTTTTCGTCGCTGGCCGTGGTCACGAGGCCACGCGGCTTGTTCAGGGCGATGTAGATCCGCGCCTCCGACCCGATCGGGCGGCCGTCCACGCACACGACATCGACACCAGCGCGCACCGGATGCTCGGGATCGTGCACGAGTCGTCCCCCGACGCTGACCCGGCCGTCCCGCACCCACGCCGCCGCCTGCGTGCGCGAGGCGAGGCCGGCTTTCGAGAGCGCGCGGGCCACGCCATGGCGTGGTGCGGGGACAGAGGGACGATGCGGCATGCGGCGATGATCCGGATTCGACCCGGACTTGGCTACGCTTGGGGCCCCTAGTCCACCGTGGAGCCTCCGATGTCCGAGCACACCGCCCGCCTGAGCTGGTCGCGCCATGGCCACGACTTCACCTACGACCGCTATTCGCGCGACCACACCCTCGAGTTCGAGAATGGCCAGCGCAGCCTCGCGTCGTCCGCCCCCGGGTTCGTCGGCAACCCGGAGGCCTTGAATCCCGAGACCCTGCTGGTGGGGTCGCTGTCGTCCTGCCACATGCTCACCTTCCTCGCCGTCTGCGCGAAGCGCGGCTACGTGGTCGAGCACTACGACGACGACGCCTCGGGGCTTCTGGACAAGAACGCCGATGGGAAGATGGCCATCACTCGCATCACGCTTCGTCCCAAGGCCGTGTTCTCCGGGGAAAAGCAGCCCAATGCCGAGGAGCTCGCGAAATTGCACGAGCGCGCGCACGCGAACTGCTTCATCGGCAGCTCGATCCGCGCCGAGGTCGTGGTCGAGCCGGCGTGAGTGCCGGACGACCCGATTCACCACCCTCTCACCGCCCGTCGCCCTAGAGTCGCGCCCATGTCTGATCACCCCATGCACGACCCGCTCTGGCGCCGCGCCCTGACCGCCGTCGTCCGCTGGTTCGACACCTCCGCGGTCGACCCGGTGGATGCTGCCGACGCCACCCGAATCGACTGGCTGCGCGTCGTCCCCTTCATCGGCCTCCATCTCGCCTGCCTTGGCGTCATCTGGGTTGGCATCAGTCCGTTCGCGGTCGCCGTCGCCGTGGCGCTCTATGCGCTGCGCATGTTCGCCATCACGGGGTTCTACCACCGCTACTTCTCGCACAAGGCCTTCCGCACCTCGCGGCCGGTGCAGTTCCTCTTCGGCGTGGTGGGCGCCAGCAGCGTGCAGCGCGGCCCGCTGTGGTGGGCGGCGCACCACCGCCAGCACCACCGCGCGAGCGACACCGAGCACGACCCGCATTCGCCGAAGCACAAGGGCTTCTGGTACAGCCACATGGGCTGGTTCTTGACCCGCGGCGCCTTCCGCACCGATCTGGACGCGGTGAAGGACCTCGCCAAGTTCCCCGAGCTGCGCCTGCTCGACCGCTTCGACATCCTCGTGCCCGTGCTGTTGGCCGTCGGCCT
>JAIXTZ010000173.1 GCA_027483745.1 Lysobacteraceae bacterium | reverse complement strand
TTCTTGCCGGAGATGAACACCACGCCCTTCGGTTTTTCGATGGCGAGGCGCTCGACCAGCGAGGCGAGCTCGTCGAGCACCCCACGGGAGAGGGCGTTGACGTTCTGGTCGGCGCGGTCGAGGGTGAGTACGACGATGCCGTCCGCACGCACCTGGGTGCGCCAATGCTGCAGGCGAAGACCTTCGAACATGGGAAGTCCGTACGGAAGAGTAGGGTGATGGGCCGGTATCATCCGGGCTGCACTTTCCCCCGGTCAAATGCGCCGGGAACTTTTTCTCGAGTGGCCGGTCTAGGCCCGCGTTCCTTCCGCGGCCGATCCCGGCTCATGCAGCCAGGAGTGGGCCCCGGATGGGCGAAGACCCCAACGACCTCCAACTCGTACAACGCGTCCAAGCCGGTGACCGTTCTGCCTTCGACCTGCTCGTCCGCAAGTACCAGTACCGCATCGCGGCGCTGGTTCGCCGCTACATCCGCGACGAGGCCGAGGCCGAAGACGTGGTGCAAGAGGCCTTCGTCCGCGCTTGGCGCGCCCTGCCGCAGTTCCGCGGCGACGCCCAGTTCTACACCTGGCTCTACCGGATCGCCGTGAACACCGCCAAGAACCATCTCGTCAGCCTTGGCCGCCGTCCGGCCACCGACGACATCGACGATGAGGAGCTCACGGCCGTCCGCGAGGCCGAGCGCCTGCATGACGTGGCGACGCCCGAGCACGAGGCCCTTCGCAACGAGATGGAGGCTCTGGTGTTGGCGGCGGTGGCCGCCCTCGCGCCCGAGCTCCGCGAGGCATTGACCCTGCGCGAGGTCGAGGGATTGAGCTACGAGGAGATCGCCGAGCGTATGCAGTGCCCCATCGGAACGGTGCGCTCGCGCATCTTCCGCGCCCGCGACGCGGTCGACGCCCGCCTGAAACCCCTGTTGAACCCATGAGCACGCCGATGTCCCCGAACGCCCCGGCCGGTCCTGATGGCTTCCGCGAACAGCTGAGCGCTTGGCACGACGGCGCGCTCCCGGATGACGCCGCGCGCTTCGTGCTGAAGCGCCTGCTGCACGATGACGCGCTGCGTGCCGAGGTCGCCCGCTGGCAGGTGGTCGGTGACGCGCTGCGACGCCAGTCCCAGCAGCGGCCTGCGGTCGACCTGCCAGCACGCGTCGCCGCCGCGGTGGGCGCTCTCGGCAACGCGGAGGCCGCGGGGGCTCACCTGCCCAGCGGTGCCGGTGCGTCTACCGGTCGTCGTGGCGTCCGCTGGATGGCCACGGCCGCAGCGGTGGGTCTTGCCGCCGTGCTGCTGTGGCCATCGGCGCAAGGACCGGTCGATGACGCCCCCGTGGCGCTCGTGGCCGAGCCCTCCGCCTCGCCGACCGCGCCGGTTCGAGCGGCAGGCAGGGATCACCCGGCCCCGATGCCTTTGCGGATGGCGCAAGCGGCAGATGCGGATTCGCTCGCCGTCGCCGTGCCGCCGCTGGTGCGTGCGCCGCAGCCCACGCCCGAGCAGCTGGCGCCGCTGCCGGCCGTCGAGGCGCCGGGACGGCCGTGGCCGCGCAGCGCTTCGCACGAGGGCGGCTACACCGTCGAGTACCGCGTGCCGGCGGCAGCGCCGCCGCAGCAGTGACGCTCGACGCGGACGTCGAGGCGGGAGTGATCCGCCGTCGAGCCGTCGTCGTCGCGACCGCCGCCGGGCACGTCGATCTGCGTTTGACGGAGCCGCAATGCCGCGGCTGCGTGGGCTGTGGCGGCCGCTGTGGCCTGTTCGCGCCCGACGATGCCGGCGTCGTCCGTCTCGAACACGACGTCGGCGCACTTTCTTCCGGCACGGCGGTCGACGTCGAAGTCGCCGCGCCGCGACTGCGTGGCGCCGCGAGCGTTGCGTACGGGTTCGCCATCGTCGCCCTCGTCGTCGGCGCGACCATCGGCCATGCCATCGGCGCGCGGTGGTCGTCGGAGAACCTCGGCGCATTCGTCGGCCTCCTGCTGGGAACTTTCCTGGCAGGCCGGTTGACCAAGCGCTCCGCTGCATCGCCGCCGCTGCGCGTGCGCCCGTGCACTGAATCCCTGTCCGAATCCGCTGTCGAATCCAAGGAGCTTCCGCGATGATGACCCCGGTCCGTCTGCTTCCCCTCGTGCCCCTGCTGGCCACGGCCTTGATCGTGCCGCTGGCGGTCGATGCGCAAACCGCCTCGCCTGCGGCCCCGGCCCCGGCCCCCGCTTCGGCGGCGCTCGTCCAGCTGCCCGACTTCACCCGTCTGGTCGAGCAGGTCACGCCCGCCGTCGTGAACATCGAGGCCACGAGCTCGCCGGGACGCGAGCGGTCGGCACAGGGCATGCCTTCCGAGGAGCAGCTCCCGGAGATCTTCCGTCGGTTCATCGGCCCCGGCATGCCGCAGCCCCAGCCGCGTGGCGGGGTGTCGCAGGGCACCGGCTTCGTGACCAGCAGTGACGGCTACATCATCACCAACCACCACGTCGTGGACGGTGCCGACAAGGTCATCGTGCGATTCAACGATCGCCGCGAGCTTGAAGCGAAGGTCGTCGGCTCCGATCCCCTGTCTGACATCGCCGTGCTCAAGGTGGAGGCGACCGGCCTTTCCGCCGTGCGCATCGGTGACGCGCGCAGCCTGAAGCCCGGCCAGTGGGTCGTGGCGATCGGCTCGCCCTTCGGCTTCGATTACTCGGTGACGGCCGGCATCGTTTCGGGCGTGAACCGCCGCAGCCTCGACCCGGGCCAGCAGTACGTGCCGTTCATCCAGACCGACGTCGCCATCAATCGCGGCAACTCCGGTGGTCCGCTGCTCAATGTCCGCGGCGAAGTGGTCGGCGTGAATTCCCAGATCTTCAGCAACACCGGCGGCTTCATCGGCGTGAGCTTCGCCATCCCGGTCGATGTCGCGATGAACACCGCCCGCCAGCTCCGCGAAACCGGCGAAGTGCGCCGCGGCGTGCTCGGCGTGCAAATCGGCGAACTGACCCGCGAGCGGGCGCGTGAGCTGGGGCTGTCGCGACCGGTCGGCGCGTTCGTGAACAGCGTCAACAACGGCAGCGCGGCCGACAAGGCCGGCATCCGCCCGGGCGACGTCATCACCGCCTTCAACGGCCGCGAGATCCTCAGCGCCTCCGATCTGCCACCGCAGGTGGGCGTGCTGGCCCCGGGTAGCCGGGCCACGGTCACGGTGCGTCGCAACGGCGGCAGTCGCGACCTCGTCGTTTCGCTGGATGCGCTCGACGGCGCCACCGCGAACGCCCCGGCGGCCCCGGCCTCTCCGGCCGCCGCCCCGGCCAATGCGTTCGGCCTGGCCGTCGACGCCGTCGATGCCGCCACCCGCCAGCGGCTCGGCCTGCAGGCGGGGGAAGGCGTTCGGATCAGCCGGGTGGGCTCGGCCCTGGCCCGTCAGGCGGGTCTCAACCCGGGCGATGTCGTGCTGGCGGTGAACGGGCGGGATGTCGGCAGCGCGGCCGCCTTTGACGCTGAGCTGGCCAAGGTGAAATCCGGTGCCACGCTGCGTTTGCTCGTCCGCAACGCCAGCAGCACGGGGTTCGTCGAGCTGCCGATGCCCTGACGGGACGTCCGTGACGCGCCCGGGTCCTCCCCCGGGCTGCGTCACGGCCCACGGCAGGCCGTATGCGATAATCCGCGGCTTGCCCGCTCCGGGCACCGTCCTTCCGGCACCGACCCCATGCAGCACATCCGCAACTTCTCGATCATCGCCCACGTCGACCACGGCAAGTCGACGCTCGCCGACCGCATCATCCAGCTCTGCGGCGGCCTCGAGGATCGCGAG
>JAIXTZ010000112.1 GCA_027483745.1 Lysobacteraceae bacterium | reverse complement strand
CACGGCGGCGGGCCTCGTGCCGCGCCAGGGCATCGGCCCCGGCGGTTCGATGCGTCCCGGCAGCGGGGCGCCGCGCCCCGGCAGCGCGCCGCCGCCCTCGCATCCCAGCGCCGCGACGCTATCTTCTGACCACGAGGCCGGTGGCTATGCGCAGGGCCATGGCCATGCGGCGCCGACGTCGCAGGAGGACGCCAACGTCTTCAGCTTGCTGCGGGAGATGCTCCGCGCCCTGCGCCCGCAGCAGTCCGGCGGTCCGGCCACCGGCGCCATGGGCCACGGCCTGCCCGAGCGCCGGGCCCTGCAGACCACCGAGATGCTCTCGGTGCTCTCGCTGATGCAGACCGAAGTGCCGCCCTCCGTGCTCGAGACCATGGAGCGCCACGAGGCCTCGCTCTCCGTCCTGTTGAAGCGCGACCTGCTCGAAAGCGCCCGCCGCATCGGCTTGTCGCCCGAGCAGGTGCGCATCAGCCCCGACGAGGAGGACGCGGTCGACCTCGTCGGCATGCTCTTCGACGTGCTGTTCGACGAGCACGATTTCGAGCAGCGCGCGCGCAACCTCGTGAGCCGCCTCGTCGTGCCCTACGTCAAGGTGGCCCTGCTCGACCGCCAGATGTTCATGTACCGCACGCACCCGGCGCGCCGGCTGCTCAACGCGGTCACCGAAGCCTGCGAAGGCAACGGCGGGCAGAGCGCGCACGAGCGCGAGATGCTCGGCAAGGCCGAGCAGGTGGTCGACACCCTCGTGGGGGATTTCAACGAAGACGTCGCCATCTTCGAGACGCTCGAGTCCGAGCTGCGCGGCTTCCTCGAGCAGCACCAGAAGCGCGTCGAACTGGCCGAGAAGCGCGCCGCCGAGGCGCAGCGCGGACAGGAGCGCCTCGAGCACGCCCGCGTGCAGGCCGGTGGCGAAGTGTCGAACCGCGTCGACGGCCGCAAGGTGCCGGCGGCGCTGCGCGAGTTCCTCGCACGCAGCTGGTCGCACCATCTTTCGCTCGTCGCGTTGCGCGAAGGCACCGAATCGGTCGCCTGGTCGGCGGCCCTGTCGCTGGCCGACAAGCTCCTCGACCTGCTGCCGGGCGGCAAGGCCGGTGGCATCAGCATTCCCACGGCGATGCAGGGCCTGAGCGCCGATCTCGTCGCCGTGCTCGGCAGCTCGGGCGTGCACGGTGATGCCGCCGATGGCGTGATCAAGGCCATCGCCGACGGCGTCGAAGCCCAGCGCCGCGGCGACGCCGTGGCCGCGCAGCAGGCCGCCGCGGTGCTCCGCGTCGCTCCGGAGCCGCCGCCGCTGCCCGCGCAGCCGCGCCTGAAGATCGTCGGCGGCACCGACGCCGCCCCGGACTTCGATCCGGACGACCTCGCCCAGCTCCGCGACCTCAAGGTTGGCGACTGGATCAGCCTGGCCGGCGAAGACGAGAAGCTGGCCCCGGCCAAGCTGGCCTGGATCTCGCCCATCTCGAACCGCCTGATGTTCGTGAACCGCCGCGGCGTGCGCATGCTGGTCGCCTCCGTCGAGGAACTGGGCGCCCTGAAGAAGCTCGGCAAACTCCAGTTGCGCGACGCCCAGGGCGGCGCCTTCGAGGACGCCCTGCAGCGCATGGTCGGCCGCTTGAAGCAGGACATCGCCTGAGGCAGGACAGCGCCTGAACCGTGGGCTAGCATCGGGGCTCCCTAGTCGAGGACGCGCCGATGCCGGTCACCGTGGTCTGCCTGAAGGAAACTGCCGCTGGCGAACGCCGCGTCGCGATCACCCCCGAAACGGCCAAGAAGCTCGCCGCCCTCGGCGCGCAGGTGCGCGTGGCCCGCGATGCCGGCGCCGACGCTGGATTCCCCGATGCCGCCTATGAGGCCGCCGGTGGCGCGGATGGCGCGGCGGCCTTGGCCGAGGCCGATCTGCTGCTCTGCGTGCAGTCGCCCGATGCCGCCACCCTGGCGAAGCTCAAGCCCGGGGCCGTCGTCGTCGGCATGCTCGCCGCCCACGCGCCCGGCGACCGCGAGGCCGCGCTGAAGGCGCGCGGCGCCACCGCCTTCGCCATGGAGAAGCTGCCGCGCACCACCCGCGCGCAGGCCATGGACGTGCTCAGCTCGCAGGCCGGTATGGCCGGCTACAAGGCCGTGCTGCTGGGCGCGCAGCTCGCGCCGCGCTTCTTCCCGATGCTGAGCACCGCGGCCGGCACGATCCGCCCGTCGAAGGTGCTGGTCGTCGGCGCCGGCGTCGCCGGTTTGCAGGCCATCGCCACGGCGCGCCGACTCGGTGCCCAGGTCGAAGGCTTCGACGTGCGCCCGGAGACGCGCGAGCAGATCGAATCGCTGGGCGGCAAGTTCCTCGACCTCGGCGTGTCGGCCGCCGGCAGCGGCGGCTACGCGCGCGAGCTCAGCGCCGAGGAGCGCGCCCTGCAGCAGCAGCGCCTCGCCGACCATCTCAAGACCATCGACGTGGTGGTGTGCACGGCCGCCGTGCCGGGCCGGGCCGCGCCGAAGATCATCACCGCGGCCATGGTGGCCGGCATGAAGCCGGGTAGCGTGGTCGTCGATCTCGCCGCCGAGACCGGCGGCAACTGCGAGCTGACGATGCCGGGCGAGAACGTGCAGCACGGCGGCGTCACCGTCGCCGGCCCGCTCAACCTCGCCAGCAGCGGCGCCGTGCATGCCAGCGAGATGTACGCCCGCAACCTGCTGAACTTCGTCAGCCTGTTCCTGAAGGACGGCGCGATCACGCTCGATTGGAACGACGAGCTGATCGACAAGAGTTGCTGGGTGCGCGCCGAGGCCGCCGCGACGGCCTGAGGCCAAGCCGGCGCGGACCCGGTCTCAGCGCTGCTGCAAGGGATCGCGCGGACGGTCGAAGTGGTCCGATCGGGTGTCGTGACCGGGCCGCTGGTTTCGCTGGTCATCCCTCAGGCGCCGCCAGGTTTCGAGCTGGCGCGCGCGGGTTTCCGGATCGGTATCGGCCCAGCGCCGCATGCCGCGGCGCGCCTGCTGCTTTTGTTCCGGGGTCAGGCTGGCCCAGAAGCGCGCGCGCTCGAGGTAGCGCTGCTGTTGTTCCGGGGTCGCGCGCTCCCAGCGTTCCCGGATGGGTTCGAGCAGTGCGGCGCGATCCGCTTCCGAGAGTGATTCCCAGGGGATCGGCGCACCGGCCGTCGTTGTGGCGGCGGAAGTGGCGCCGGCGGACTGCGCCGCCAGAGGCAAGGTGAAGCCGAGGACGAGCGCGACCAGCAAGGCGCGTGCGCTGGCGCGAAAGGGCGGGGGCGTGCGGGTCATGGCGTCATCCTTCATGCGGGGTATTCGGGGAATGGGGGGGCGGAGAGGGCGTGTCTGCGGCGGATTCGGCGGGCAGGGTCGCCAGCCACGCGTAGAACTCGGCATCGTTCTCGAACTCGACGAGCGCCCCATCGGCGAATTGGGCGGCCTGTTCCGCCTTGCCGTTCTCCGGGACGCCGCCGGAACGACCGACAGTTGCCGCCGGGGCGCTCGGTGCGACCGCGCCAGGGCTGGCGACTTCGTCGATCGATGCGCTACGTGGCATGACGACAGCGAGGGCCAGGGCCGCGGTTACCAGCCCGCTGGTTGGCCACCACCAGGCCCGCCGAGATCGCGTCGGTATCGTCGCGATCGCTTCGCGACGCCGGGCGCGCAGCGCCGTGGCCGTGGCGCCGTCGAGGGCCTCGACTTCGGCGTCGAAAAGGGTGCGGGCGCGGTGGAGGAGGCCGTCGTCGGGAGTATTCATCGCCAATCGTCCAGTTGGGTCCGCAGCGCGGCCTGCGCGCGGAACAGGTGGGTTTTCACCGAACCCTCGGTACAGCCCATCGCGGCGGCGGTCTCGGCGCCGGACAGGCCCTGAAGCTCGCGCAGCAGGAAGGCCTCGCGCTGCCGACGGGGCAGGGCGCGCAGCGCATGGCCCAGTGCCTTCCATGCACGCTGCCGCTCGTCGGTCTCGGCCGGGCCAGGCGCGGTGTCGGCGATCTGTGCCATCGGGTCCTCGGCGTCTTCCTCGTCGCGCACGCCGAAGGCGGCGAGCACGCGTCGGCGCACGGTGTTGCGGCGATGCCGGTCGGTGATCCGGCTGCGCAGCACGCTGAAGAACAGCGCCGGCCACTCCGACTGCGGGCGCTCGCGGTAGCCGAGGAAAGCGATCATCGCGTCCTGCACGGCATCGAGTGCGTCCTCGCGGTGCCCGAGCGCCAACTCGGCCATGCGGAAGGCGCGGCGCTCGACGCTGGCGAGGAAGCCGTCGAGCGCCATCTCCGGCGGGGCCGCGTTCGGGCTCAAAGGGCGTGCGGGTCCGTGGCCATCCATGGGAACGATAACGCAGCGGTTCGGATTCAGTTGACGGGACGGAGGGCAAAGGGCTCAGCCGCGACGGCCCTGGCGGCGCTGGCCGATCCGATCGGCGCGGCGCTCCAGCCGGTCGCCGCGGGCGTCGAGTTGGTGGTCGCGGCGCTGGCCGCGGTCGTCGAGGCGTTCGTCGATGCGGTCGCCCTGGCGGTCGAGGCGCTCGGCCCGCTGCTCGCGGCCGTGGGCCTCGGCGAGGTCGGCGCGATGGTCGAGGCGGTCATCGATGCGGTCGCCACGAGCGTCGAGTCGGGCCTCGGCGGCGTCACCCCGGGCATCGAGCCGATGGTCGATGCGGTCGCCGCGGGCTTCCCAGCGATCGGCGATGGGGCCGTCGGTGTGGGCGGAGGCGGTGGACGCTGCGATGAGGAAGGAGGAGGCGAGGGCGACGCGGGAGAGGGCGGAATGGCGCATGGCGGGGGCTCCGGGATCACGGCGGTTGCCGTGGTCGCCATAACGCCATGCCATCCCGGCGCGTTGACCGCTCGCGGGCGATGTTCATCCCGTGGTTAAGATGGGGCCGGGGACAGGAGCCCATCGGGCTCGCCACATGGGGAAACGGATGGACGGGTTCGTCGCGCTGTACATCGTCATGCTGGCCGCGTTTTGCGGCCACGAAATCATTTCGCGGGTGCCGGTGATCCTGCACACGCCGCTGATGTCGGGGTCGAACTTCGTCCACGGCATCGTCGTCGTCGGCGCCATGGTCGCGCTGGCCCATGCCGACACCACCACCGAGCGCGTGATCGGCTTCCTCGCCGTGCTGCTTGGCGCCGGCAATGCCGTCGGCGGTTACGTGGTGACCGAGCGCATGCTCGAGATGTTCAAGTCGAGCAAGGGAGGCGCGTAATGGACAACCTGCTCGACCTGCTGGCCAAGGCCAGCTACTTCATCGCGGCGGTGCTGTTCATCGTCGGCCTGAAGCGCATGTCCTCGCCGGTGACGGCGCGGCGCGGCATCCAGTGGGCCGGCGTCGGCATGGTGCTCGCCACGCTGGTCACCTTCGTCGCGCCCACCACTTGGGGCTCGCACGGCATCGATCCGATCAATCTCGGTCTGATGGTGCTCGCCTTGGTGCTGAGCGGCGTCTTCTGGGTCTGGGGCAAGCGCGTGCCGCTCACCGACATGCCGCAGATGGTCGCCATCTTCAACGGCATGGGCGGCGGTTCCGCGGCGGCCATTGGCGCGGCGGCGCTGGTGAGCGCCTCGGGCCACACCGGCGCTTGCGACGCCACGGCGATGGCCGACCACGCCTGCCTGAGCCCGACCATGACGGTGCTCGCCGTGGTTGGCGCGCTGATCGGCGCGATCTCGTTCTCCGGCTCGGTGATCGCCTGGGCCAAGCTCGACGGCCGCATGGACAAGCGCTACACCTTCCCGGCGCAGAAGTTGGTCAACGCGGCGCTGACGGCGGGTGCGGTGCTGAGCGGCGTGCTGCTGGTGCTGCAACCCACGCCCGCCATCCTCGTCATCGCCATCTTCTTCGCGCTGGCCCTGATCGTCGGCGTGGCGATGACGCTGCCGATCGGCGGCGCCGACATGCCGGTGGTGATCTCGCTGTACAACGCGCTTACCGGCCTCGCGGTCGCCTTCGAGGGCTACGTGCTGCAGAACGAGGCCCTGATGATCGCCGGCATGGTGGTCGGCGCGGCCGGCATGCTGCTGACCCAGCTGATGGCCAAGGCGATGAACCGTTCGCTGGCGAGCGTTCTGTTCGGCAGTTTCGGCGCCACCGGCGAGGCGCAGGCGATCAGCGGTTCGCAGAAGCCCATCGAGGCCAGCGACGTCGCCGCGATGATGGCCTACGCCGAGCGCGTGGTGATCGTGCCGGGCTACGGCATGGCCGTGGCGCAGGCGCAGCACAAGGTGTGGGAGCTCACCCAGGCGCTGCAGAAGCGCGGCGTGCAGGTGAAGTTCGCCATCCACCCGGTCGCGGGCCGCATGCCCGGCCACATGAACGTGCTGCTCGCCGAGGCTGGGGTGCCCTACGACATCATCGCCGACATGGACGACATCAACCCGGAGTTCCCGATCACCGACGTGGCCTTGGTGATCGGCGCCAACGACGTGGTGAACCCGGTGGCCAAGACCGACCCGGCCTCGCCGATCTACGGCATGCCGATCCTCGACGTCTCGTTGGCGCGCAACGTGATCGTGGTGAAACGCGGCAAGGGCACCGGCTTCGCCGGCATCGAGAACGCGCTCTTCTACGCCGACAACGCGCGCATGCTCTACGGCGATGCCAGCGGTGCGATCGCGAAGCTTATCGGCGGCATGAAGGAGCTGGACGGCGGGCACTGAGCCTCGGTGTTCGTGCCCAGGCACGCCAGGATGTCGAACCGACGGATGCCATCGCTTGCAGGACTGGGCGTGCTTGTCTTGGGGGCACTCGCCGCCTCCGCCGATGGCCGCGCGGAGGTCCCGGTGGCTTTCAGCCATGGGGACTGGATGCTGGTCTGCGACAACACCGGCACGTGCCGCGCGGCGGGCTACCAGGCCGAAGCCGATCCCGAGGGCGTCGTGAACGTGCCGGTATCGGTGTTGCTCACCCGCGCCGCGGGTGCCGGCACCCGGGTGAGCGGCCAGCTGTTGCTCGGCCACGATTGGTCCGATGATGCGCCGAATCCCCTGCCGGCCGAGGTGGCGCTCCATGTCGATGGCCGGGTGCACGGGCGCATCCCCATCGCCGGAAACGAGGGCGGCGCCCCGCTCAGTGCCGCGCAGGTGGCGACCCTCCTCGCCGCCTTGCGTCGCGACAGCCGGATCGAATTCCGTGCCATTGGCGGTGCTGAGGTCTGGAGGCTGTCCGACGCGGGCGCGTCGGCGGTGCTACTGAAAATGGATGACGCCCAAGGCCGCGTCGGGACCGTCGGTGCCCTGGTGCGCCGAGGCCAGGCCGATGAGTCCGCGGTGCCCGCCGCGACCCCGGAACCCATCGTGCGAGCCGTCGGCGCGGCGCCCGCGCAGCCCGGCGATGACGACGTCGCGACACGGCACGGCCCGGCGATTCACGCCGCCCTGCGGGCGGCCGACCCCGCGCAGGACTGCGTGGACCTGCACGAACCCCGCCGCCTCCGGAACGGGGATGCGCAAGCGCTCGTGGTCCATCGCCTCGACGCCGAGCGTCTTCTCGTGGAGAGCCCCTGTTGGCTCGCGGCCTACAACGAGGGACGTGCGTTCTGGATCGTGAACGATGCGCCACCGTTCCGCGCGACGCTCGCGGCTGAAGGCAATGGCCTGCGGATCGACGCGACCTTGATCGAGATCAGTGCCTCGAACAAAGGACGCGGCGTCGGGGACTGTTGGAGCCACGAGACCTTCACCTGGGATGGCGCCCGTTTTCTCCGCACCGCCTCCGGCGACACCGGCCTTTGCCGTGGATTTCCCGGCGGGGCCTGGAGCTTGCCGAATTGGGTGAGCAAGGTCGTGGCGGCAAGCCCGGCGAGCTGATGCGCACCTAGCGGTTCCACCACAGGGTCAGCGCCACGGCGGCGGCAAGCCAGACGATATTCGCGAACTCCAGCCAAGGCGTCGCGATCACGTCGAAGAGCACCGGCCCCAAGCGCAGGGCCGATTCCCAAGGCAGGAGTCCGAACGCGGGGCCGACGACGGCCGCCGCCATCACCCACAGGCTTGCCGACGTCGTGAGTCCGAGGAACGCGAGTACCCAGCCGGTGCGCCCCCACCCCGGGGCGACGCGCAGGAGGCCCAACAGCACGCTGCCATCCGCCGCGACGATCACCGCCATCCACGCTGCCGGCGCGTCAAACCACAGCGCCACGGCGCTCCACAGCGCGACCATCAGGGGCAATGCCAGGGCCAACGCGGCCGCGGCCAGCGCATGGCGCGTTCGTGGCGGCGGAGATGAGCGGGTGAGGGCGACGTTCAAGGAGGCGACCGGCTGAGCAGGGCTGCGCAGCGTAGCCGCCTGCGCCGTGCGGCGCCGTGTCTTCGCGACGCCCTCGCGCCGATTCCCGCCAGCCCGGTAGAATTAGCCCCGATTTGGTCCTGATTTCCGCCGATGTACAGCCGCTCCAGCGAACCCGTCAGCTTTTCCCGCGACTGCGCCGCCGTGCTGGTGCCGCAAGGCGAACGCGTCACTCTGCCGGCGGGCAGCGTCGGCTACATCACCCAGGCCCTCGGCGGCTCGTTCACCGTGTTCGTCGAAGGCAACCTGTTCCGCATTGCTGGGGAGGATGCCGACGCGATCGGCAAGGAGGCCCCGGAAGCCCTCGCCCTGGCCGAGGACGCCGGCGACGACGAGGTCGAGAAGCTGGTCTGGGAGCAGCTGCGCACCTGTTTCGACCCGGAGATCCCGGTCAACATCGTCGAGCTGGGCCTGGTCTACACCGTGGAGCTCGGCCGCCGCGACGACGGCGCGCGCAAGGTCGACGTGCGCATGACGCTGACGGCGCCCGCCTGCGGCATGGGCGACATCCTCGTCGACGACGTGCGCAGCAAGGTCGAGCGCATCCCGACCGTGGCCGAGGCCGATGTCGAACTCGTGTTCGACCCGCCGTGGAACCAGTCGATGATGTCGGAAGCCGCGAAGCTCGAGACCGGGATGCTGTGACGCACGGCCGGCGGGTGGCTCGAACCGTCGCCTACAGCCACCGCGCCTTCTTCAGCACGCGGTAAAGCAACAGTACGGCGACGACGAGGCCGCCCACGAGGATCGGGTAGCCGAAGCGTGCCTTCGTCTCCGGCATGAAATCGAAGTTCATGCCGTACCAGCTCGCGACCAGGGTGGGCACGGCCAGCAGTGCGGCCCAGCCGGCGAGCCGCTTCACCACTTCCCCCTGTTCGGCCGCCACCAGCGACAGGTTCACCGACATCGCCGCGGTGAGCATCTCGCGCATGGTGTCGGTGGCCTCGGCCACGCGGGCCACGTGGTCCTGCACGTCGCGGAAGTACACCTGCAGCTCGTCGCGGACGAGGTGTGGGTAGAAGCGGGTGAGCTGGGCCAGCACGTCGTTCAACGGCGACACCGCAAGGCGCAGCGTGGTGAGGTCGCGCTTGAGGTCGTAGAGCCGGCGGATCGTGTCGCGATTGAACTGCTTGTCGAAGATGTCGGCTTCGATCGTCTCCAGCTCCCGGCGGTACTGCTCGACGATCGGGAAGTAGTTGTCGACCGCGTAGTCGAGCACGGCGTACAGCCCGTAGCCCGGGCCGAGGCGGAACAGCTCCGGGTTTTGCTCGGCGCGCTCGCGCGCCGCGGCGTAGGGCAGGGACGCACCGTGGCGCACCGTGATCAGGTAGCGCAGCCCGAAGAACACGTGGGTCTCTCCGACGCCGATGGCGCAGTTGGCCGCCGATTGCGCCGTGTGCATGACGATGAACAGCGCGTCGCCGTAGGGCTCGATCTTCGGGCGCTGGTGCGCCTTCAGGGCGTCCTCGACGGCCAGCGGGTGCAGGCCGAACTCCTCGCGCAGCTTGCCGAGCAGCGGCTCGTCCGGCTCGTACAGGCCTACCCAGACGAAGCTGCCGTCGTCGACGGCGAGCACGTCGGAAATCGCGTCCAGTTCGAGGTCCGCGACCTTGTGGCCGTCGCGGTAGTGGATGCATGAGCGCACCATGTCGGCGCGCGAGGTCGGGTGTGTCGGGATGACCGGGCTCATGCCCGCATCATCGGACTGGCGTCGTCGTGGCGGCAAGCCGGCGGAAATGCCGCGCCAGCGCCCAGTGCAGGGGCAGCAGCAGCACCACCCACTCGACGTTCGCCTGCTTCATGAAGGGCATCAGCTTCAGGAACGCCCCGATCCCGGCGACCACCAGCACCAGCACGAGCACGACGCCGAACAGCCGGCCCGGCGGTCGGCCGCGCATGGCGCGGAAGGCGCCCGGCAGCAGCCCCAGCGCCAGCGGCGAGAGCAGGAACAGGTTCTCGTTGCCCCAGGCGAAATCGTGGCCGCTGCCGAACCACAGGAAGAGCATCGTCGTGCCGGCGAGCCCCGCCAGCAGCCAGAACCCGCCGGCGAAGGCGGCGACCGCGCGTGGCGCGCGACGACCGACCCACAGCAGGCCGAAGGCCAGCGCGAACCCGGCCACCGCCGCTTCGAAACCCAGCTGCGGCATCTCGGCGGGCTCGGGGGCGAGACGGTGTGGCAACACCTCGGCTTCCGAGGCGACGATCGAGCGGCCGTCGGCGCGCTTCAGCGTGCGCAGGCTGTCGGCCAGGCGCATCGGGATGAAAGCCTCGTCCCAGCGCGACAGCGGCCGGTCGGCCTTCGCCGCGAGGCCAAGGTGGAAGCCCGTGCCCATCCACGCCGCCGGCGAGGCGAGGCGTACCGCCTCGCTGCGGTGCGTGTTGCCTTCGGAGCTCGCGGTGAGGGTGCGCTTCAGCAGGCCGCCGAGGGCCGCGTCCAGCGCGTCGCGCACCCGCGTCGAGCAGTTGTCGGTGAAGTAGCGGTAGTCGTAGACGGCGTTCTCGGGCCGCGCGTTCACCTCGAGCATCGCGGCCAGCGCCCCGGCCTCCGTGGCGTCGAGGTCAAGCCACTGCACCGTCACGCCGCGACCGCTGGCGCGGTACTGCGCGAGGTCGGCTTCGAGCGGCAGCGCGACGAGCCGGTAGCGCATCGTGCCGGCGACGAAGCGGGCGAGGAAATCGGGTTCGCCCGGGTCGAAGTAGCCGAAGTTGTAGCTGGTCGGCTCGCGGCCGTCCTGCGGGTCGATGACGATGGCGTTGTGGCCGAAGCGCTCGAAGAACACCTCGCCGGGTGCCATCGTCAGCACGCCGACGCGCGGGGCGGCAGCGGCGAGTAGCGGCAGGAACGCCAGCAGCAGCGCGAGCGCGTGGTGAAGGAGCGCGGCCATCCGCGGCCGCGGGCGGCCGCCGTCAGCCGAGCGCGTCATGCAGCCTCACGCGCAGGCTGTGGACGCGGCGTTGGTCGGCATCGACCACGGTGAAGTGGAAACGGCCGCTCTCGAAGGCCTCGCCCGGCTCCGGCAGGTGGCCGATGCCGGCGACGACGAGGCCGCCGATCGTGTCGAACTCATCGTCCGGGAATTCGGCGCCGAAGCGCTCGTTGAACTCGTCGATCGGCGTCAGCGCCTCGACCACGTACTGGCCGTCGGACTCGGCGGCGATGCTGGTGGAAGCGTCCGCCGCGTCGTCGTGCTCGTCGTCGATCTCGCCGACGATCTCCTCGAGCACGTCCTCGATGGTGATCAGCCCCGCGACACCGCCATGCTCATCCACCACGATCGCCATGTGGTTGCGCGAGGCGCGGAACTCGCGCAGCAGCACGTTCAGCCGCTTGCTGTCGGGGATCAGCAGGGCGGGGCGCAGCAGCTCGCGCACGTCCTGCACCGCGTTGTCGGCGACGATGCCGCGCAGCAGGTCCTTGGCGAGCAGGATGCCGAGGATCTCGTCGCGGTCCTCGCCATGCACCGGGAAGCGCGAATGGCCGCTCTCGACGACGTGCTTCAT
>JAIXTZ010000327.1 GCA_027483745.1 Lysobacteraceae bacterium | reverse complement strand
TTCGACGCCCGCTTCGACGGCGAAGCCCTCGTGCGCCTCGATGCCGACACCGCGATGTCGCCGGATTCGCCGGAAGCCGCGCGCCGCGCCGCCGGCGCAGTGGTGGCTGCCGTCGATGCGGTGATGGCCGGTGAAGTGACTCGTGCGTTCTGCGCCGTGCGCCCGCCGGGCCACCACGCCACGCGCGACACGGCGATGGGCTTTTGCCTGTTGAACGGCATCGCCATCGGCGCCGCGCACGCCGTGCATGCGCACGGCCTTTCGCGTGTCGCGGTGGTGGATTTCGATGTGCACCACGGCAACGGCACCGAGGCGATCTTCGCCGCCGAGCCGCGCGTCGCCTACCTGAGCTCGCACCAGCATCCGCTGTATCCGGGTACCGGCATGGAAAGCGATACCGGCGTCGGCAATATCGTCAACGCGCCGCTGCCGCTGCGCGCGGGCAGCTCGGTGTTCCGCGATGCGTGGCGCGCCCGGCTGCTACCGGCGCTCGAGGCCTTCCGACCGCAATTGCTGCTGGTGTCGGCCGGCTTCGACGGCCACCACCTCGACCCGCTCGCGGATCTCGAACTGACGGCTGAAGACTACCGCTGGCTGTCGGCGGAGCTGGCCGACTTGGCGGCCCGCCACTGCCGCGGGCGGCTCGTCTCCGTGCTGGAAGGGGGCTACAGCCTCACCGCGCTGCGTGAATGCAGCGTGGCGCATCTCCGCGGCCTCACCGCGGCGTGAAGCGCAGCGCCGCCGAGTTGATGCAGTAGCGCAGTCCCGTGGGCTTCGGCCCGTCGGGAAACACGTGGCCCAGATGCGAATCGCAGGCCGCGCAGCAGACTTCCGTGCGGCGCATGCCGTGGGAGCCGTCTTCCTTCAGCGCCAACGCGCCGCGAGCGACGGGCTGCCAGTAGCTGGGCCAGCCGCTCCCCGAGTCGTACTTGGCCTCGGAATCAAACAGGGCCGCGCCGCAGGCCACGCAGCCATACACCCCGTCGGCATGATGGTCCCAGAAGGCGCCGGTAAACGGCGGTTCGGTGGCCGAGCAGCGGCAGATGGCGTACTGCTCAGGGCTCAGCTCGGCCTTCCATTCAGCCTCGGATTTGCGAACGGAATCGGTCATCAGGAGGTCCTCAGGCGTCATCGCTGACGGGAATCGGGGCGCAGGGCTCCCGGCCGAGCGCCGTTTTGAGTCAAGCTTACGGGTCACGAAGTGAGAGGCTTGTCCGTGTCGCGACCGAACCTGCACCCGCTGGCCCTCGCCCTGGGCTTCGCACTGGCCCTGCCTGCACGCGCCGCGGAGCCGCTCGACGGCCCGGCCTGGGCGCTGTGCCGGGCGCCCATGGCGCTCGAGGGGGCGCGCACGAGCGCAGCGCCGGCGGACGGGCCGGCGCGCGACGCGAGCCCCACGCAGGTGCAGGCCGACGCGCTGGACGTCTCCGGCGAGAAGGTCACGACCTTCCGCGGCCGCGTCGAGCTGACCCGCGCCGACCAATGGGTGGGCACCGACGCACTGGTCTACCGCCACGAGAATGAGACCTGGGAAAGCCCGGGCCCCCTGCGCTTCGAGGACGGGGGCGTGCGCGTGGCCGCGGCATCGGCCGACGGCGACCAGGCCGCCGAGCGCGTGCGTCTGCGCAACGTCGAGTACCAGCTGCTCGACGGCACGCTGGGCAACGGCACGGCCGGCGCCGTCGTCCGCGAGGGCGAACGCAGCACGCTGGTCGATGCCCTCTTCTCCACCTGCCCGCCGGGACAGCGGCAGTGGGCCTTCGAAGCCGAGACCATCGAGATTGACGATGCCGCGAAGCGCGGCGTGGCGCAGAACGCCGTCCTGCGCCTGGGGGACGTGCCCGTCCTCTGGCTGCCCTGGATCAGCTTCCCGACGACCAGCGAGCGCCGCAGCGGCCTTCTCGCGCCAAAAGTCGGCCTCCAGGACGAAAACGGCTTCGACTACGAGCAGCCGATCTACCTGAATCTCGCCCCGAACATGGACGCCACCCTGACGCCGCGCTGGATGTCGCGTCGCGGCCTGATGCTGGGCGGCGAGTTCCGCTACCTTGGCGCGGCCAGCGCTGGCCAAGTCGAGGGCGACTACCTCGCCGACGACGACCGCACTGGCGACGACCGCGGCTTCTTCCGCTGGCAGCACTTCAGCGCGCTCTCGCCGAACTGGTACGCCACGGCGAACCTGCAGGATGTCAGCGACCGCGAGTACTTCCGCGACCTCGGCGACAACTTCGGGCAGAACACCCTCAGCCTCCTCGACAGCAGCCTCGCGCTGAACGGCCGTGGCCGCTACTGGTCGACCGGGCTGTCCCTCGAACGCTGGGAAGCCGCCAACCCCGCCGTGCTTCCCGGCAGCGAGCCCTACGCCCGGCTGCCGCGCCTTCGCGGCCAGTGGCTGCAGCCCATGCTGCCGTGGCTCGACCTCGGGGTGAGTGCGGAAGCGGTCCGCTTCCAGCACGACGATCTCCCGGGCGGGCGGCGCGTCGACCTCAAGCCATCGGTGCGGCTCAACTTCGGCGGCGCGAGCTGGTTCGTCAACCCCGAATTCGCCCTGCGCCACACCAGCTACACGCTGGAACGCGACCCGCGGCTGCCGGCGGCGCGCAGCGACCTCAGCCCGGACCGCAGCACCACGATCAGCAGCCTCGACGCCGGCCTGCTGTTCGAGCGGGAGACCTCGCTGTTCGGCAGCGATTACGTCCAGACGCTGGAGCCGCGCCTCTACTACCTGCGCGTGCCCTACCGGGTGCAGGACGACCTGCCGCTGTTCGACACCCAGCCGCTGTCCTTCAGCTGGCCCGGCCTGTTCCGCCAGAACCGCTACACCGGCGCCGATCGCCAGAGCGACGCCAACCAGGCGACGCTGGCCGTCACCACCCGCCTGCTCGACGCCGACGACGGCCGCGAGCGGCTGTCCGCCAGCCTCGGCCGCGTTCACTACTTCGACCCGCCGCGAGTGGCCATCCCCGGCGAGCGCCTGCCCGCGAACGACGGTTCGGCCTATGTCGGCGAGCTGGATTGGCGCGTCAGCGACGCCTGGAGCGTGTCGATGGCCCAACAGTGGAACCCGGGGGCGTTCGGCACCGACCTGTCGGCCGTGCGAACGCAGTGGCGCTTCTCGGAACGCGGCGTGATGAACGCCAGCTACCGCTACCGCAAGGACCTCATCGAGCAGACCGACGTGAGCTTCGCCGCGCCGATCAATGCGAATTGGCGCGCGGTCGGCCGCTGGGCGTGGTCGCTGCGGGACCGCCGCACGCAGGAAGCCCTGGGCGGCCTCGAGTGGCGGAGCTGCTGCGTGGCCGTCCGGGTGCTCGCCCGCGATTACGTCCGCGACCTGAACGGCGACCGCAACCTCGGCGTCTACCTCGAAATCGAGCTGAACGGCATCGGCAGCTTCGGCCGCGATTCAGAGCGATTGTTGTCGGATGCTATCCTCGGCTACTCGCCTTGACCCAGCGCTCCGGCGCGCCAGAGCCCGTTCCAGCCCCATGTCGAAGTCCTCGCTGTTCAAGCCCGCGTTCACCAGCTTGCTGGTCGCCACCCTCGCGTTCACCGCGCCGCTCCACGCCCAGCTGCTCTCCGGGCCGGGTGCCGCGAGCGGCAGCGTCGAGAGCATCGTCGCCGTCGTCGACGAGGACGTGATTCTGAAGTCCGAGCTCGACCGCGCGATTGCCAACGTCCGCGCCCAGTACCGGGGCCGCGAGGCCCAGCTGCCGCCCGACAACGTGCTGCAGCGCCAAGTCTTGGACCGCCTCGTGCTGATGCGCCTGCAGGTCGCGCGCGCCGAGAGCACCGGCATCCGCATCGGCGACACCGAGCTGAACCAGACCATCCAAGGCATCGCCGCGCAGTCAGGCGTCGGCATCGAACAGATGCGCGCGCAGATCGAAGCCGGCGGCGTCAGCTTCGACGACTACCGCCGCAGCGTCCGCGAGGAGCTGCAGATGCGCCGCCTGCAGCAGCGCGTGGTGCAGAGCCGCGTGGTCGTCAGCGAGACGGAGATCGACCAGCTGTTGGCGCAGCGCAGCGTCGACAGCACCGAGTTCCAGCTGGCCAACCTTCTGGTGGCGCTCCCCGATGGTGCGACCCCCGAGCAGGTCGCCACGGCCGAGCAGAAGATCAACGGCATCAAGTCGTTGCTCGACCGCGGCGAGATCGATTTCCGCGCGGCGGCCATCCGCTATTCGGACGATCGCAACGCGCTGGAGGGGGGCGACCTCGGCTGGCGTGAAGCCAGCACCATCCCGCCGCGGTTCGCGGAGATGATCCAAGGCCTGCAGCCGGGCCAGTACACGGCCCCGGTGCGCGGTCCGAGCGGCTTCCAGATGGTGCAGCTCGTGGGCGTGCGCGATTCCGGCCCGCAAACCGTCACCGAGTACCAGGCCGACCACCTGCTGGTGGCCGTCAACGACGTGGTGGGCGAAGAAGCGGCCCGCCGCAAGATCGATGAACTGCGTGCCCGGATCGAGGCTGGCGAGGACTTCGCCGAACTCGCCCGCGAAAACTCGGACGACACCTTCAGCCGCAACCGCGGCGGCCGCCTCGACTGGTTCACCGGCGAGACCTTCGGTCCGGCCGTGGCCCAGCAGGTGCAGTCGCTGCAGGACGGGCAGCTCTCGGCGGTGTTCCGCACCGAAGCCGGCTGGCATGTGATTCGCCGCGTCGGGGAGCGCCAGCAGGACGTCACCGACGAGAACCGCCGCCAGCGTGCCCGCCAGCTGATCGGCGAACGCAAGGCCCAGGACGAGTTCGAGCGCTTCCTGCGCCAGCTCCGCGCCGACGCCTACGTCGAGTCGCGCCTCGGCGCCTGAGCCGATGCCCACCGCGCCCCGGCTCGCGCTGGTCCCCGGCGAGCCGGCCGGCATCGGTCCGGAGCTCTGCGTCCGGATCGCGCAGACGCCGCACAACGCCCTGCTCGTCGCCTACGGCGATGGGGAAACCCTGCTGGCCGCCGCGCATTCGCTCGGATTGCCGCTCCGCTTGCGTGAGGCAACCGCGCACCCCGGCCCCGGGGAACTCGCGCTGATCGAGCATCGGAACGCTGCGCCGGTGCATTTCGGCCAGGCCGATCCGGCGAATGCCGGCGCCGTCATTGGCGCACTGAAGGCTGCGGCGCGCGACGCCCTGACCGGCGCAGTCGACGGCTTGGTGACCGGCCCGGTGCACAAGGCCACCATCAATCGCGGCGGCATCGCCTACACCGGCACCACGGAGCTGCTCGCCGAGGTCGCCAGTGCCGACGTGGTGATGATGCTGGCCAACCCGCGCCTGCGCGTGGCGCTGGCCACCACCCACCTGCCGCTGCGTGCGGTGCCCGACGCGATCACCGCGACGGGACTGGAGCGCGTACTACGCATCACCGCCGGTGCACTTCGAGATCCGTTCGGCATCGCCAACCCGCGCCTGCGCGTGCTCGGGCTGAATCCGCATGCCGGTGAATCGGGCGAGATGGGCCGCGAGGAAATCGACGTGATCATCCCCGTGCTTGAACGCCTGCGCGCGGAAGGATTCCTGCTGGAAGGCCCGCTGCCCGCCGACACGGCCTTCCTGCCGCAGCACCTCGGCCAGTTCGACGCCGTCGTCGCGATGTACCACGACCAGGGCCTGCCGGTGCTGAAAGCCAGCGGCTTCGAGGACGCGGTGAACATCACGCTCGGCCTGCCCTTCCCGCGCGTCGCCGTCGACCACGGCACGGCGCTCGACCTCGCCGGCCGCGGCATCGCCGATCCTTCCAGCCTGCGGCACGCCGTGGCGCTGTGCGCCGACCTCGCCCGCCGTCGCGCCGCTGCGCGCGGCACGCACTGACCCGAGCCGCCCCATGAGCCTCGACGCCCATCGCCACAAGAAGCAACTCGGCCAGCATTTCCTGTCGAGCCCCGGCATCGTCGAGAAGATCATCCGCGCGGTGAATCCGAAGCCCGGCGAGTTCATCGTCGAGATCGGCCCCGGTGGCGGCGCCCTCACCTTCCCGCTGCTGCGCGCGCACGGCGAACTGACCGTCATCGAATTCGACCGCGACCTCATCGTGCCCCTGGCGGAGGAAGGCGCGAGATACGGCAAGCTCACCATCGTCCATCGCGACGTGCTGAAGGTGGACTTCGGCAAGCTCGGCCACGGCCACGACATCGAGGGCCCGCTGCGCCTCGTGGGCAACCTGCCTTACAACATCTCCACGCCGATCCTCTTCCACGTGATGGAACACGCGGAGGCCGTGAAGGACATGCACTTCATGCTGCAGAAGGAAGTCGTCGACCGCATGGCCGCCGAGCCCGGCAGCAAGACGTATGGGCGCCTCTCGGTGATGCTGCAGGCGGTGTGCCGCGTGACGCCGCTGTTCGACGTGCCGCCGGGCGCCTTCACGCCACCGCCCAAGGTCGATTCGGCCGTGGTGCGCCTCGTCCCGCGTCCGGCCGGCGAAGCCGGCGTGAAGGACACCGTCCACTTCGCGCGCACGGTCGCCGCGGCGTTCTCGCAGCGGCGCAAGACGCTGCGGAATTCACTCTCGACCGTCTGCGACGCCGAGGCCATCCGCGCCGCCGGCATCGATCCGGGCGCGCGCGCCGAGGCCGTGCCGGTCGAGGCATACATCACGCTGTCGAACCAACTCATCGATGCCGGCATCCAGCCCCCGGAAGCCGACACGCTTTAAGTAAAATCCCGGCATGCCCAACCCCCGCTATGCCATCGCGGTGGCCGTCGCCACCCGCTTCCTCGACGAACAGAGCGCGCCTGACGAAGGCCGCTACGTGTTCGCCTACACGATCCGCATCGCCAACACCGGCGACGTGCCGGCGCGCCTGCTGTCGCGCCGTTGGCTGATTACCGACGCGAACGGCAAGGTGCAGGAGGTGGCGGGCGAAGGCGTGGTGGGGCAGCAGCCCTGGCTCAAGCCCGGTGGCGAATTCGAGTACACCTCGGGCGCCGTGCTCGAGACCTTCTGCGGCCAGATGCGCGGCAGCTACCAGATGCTCGCCGACGACGGCACCGAGTTCGACGCCGAGATCGCGCCTTTCGCGCTCAGCATCCCGCGGACGCTGCACTGATGGCGACCTATGCCATCGGCGACCTCCAGGGCTGCCACGACATCCTGCTGCGCTTGCTCGAAGCGATCCGCTTCGACCCAGCGAAGGACCGCCTGTGGTTCTGCGGCGATCTCGTCAATCGTGGCGGGCAGTCGCTGGAAACGCTGAAGCTGCTCCACAGCTTGCGCGAACACATCGTGGTGACGCTCGGCAACCACGACCTCTCGCTGCTGGCCATCGCCGGTCGCCGCCCGGACGAGCAGCGACGGGTGAACCCCGACCTGCAGCGCGTGCTGTTCGACGACGACGCGACGACGCTGATCGAATGGCTGCGCGCGCAGAAGCTGATGCACGTCGACCGCGAACTCGGCTTCGCGATGGTCCACGCCGGCCTCGGCCCGAAGTGGACGATCCGGATCGCCGAGGCACGCGCGCAGGAAGTCGAGGAACGGTTGCAGGGCGAAGGCGGCGCCCGCCTGCTCAAGAACATGTACGGCGACAAGCCGAACTGGTCGCCGAAGCTCGAAGGCGTCGACCGCTGGCGCGCGATCATCAACATCTTCACGCGCATGCGCTACTGCACCACCGCCGGCCGCATCGCCTTCGAGGAGAAGGGCCGCCCGGGCACGCAGAAGCCCGGGCTCTACCCGTGGTTCTCGGTGCCCGGGATCGTCGAGCGCGAAATGCCCGTGGTGTTTGGCCACTGGAGCACGCTCGGTCTGTTCCAGGGCCTTGGCGTGCACGGCCTCGACACCGGCGCCGTGTGGGGCGGCAAGCTCACCGCGCTCGAGCTTGGGCCGGAACCGCGCGTGCACCAGGTGCCGGGGCGCGTTGTCGTCGGTGCGGCGAAGGCCGAGGACTGATCGGGCCGGCGACGGCGCTTTTGGCGCGACGCGGGAACGCGGCAAGGAATTCGGGTGCTAGAGTCCAGTCAGATGGTCCAAGCGCATCGAGGGCATGGGACGAGACGAGGTACACGAATCGGGTAGCAGCCGATGCCGTGGCGCGCTGCTGCTCGCCGGCGTTTTGCTGGCGGTCGCGCCTCCCATGGCATCGGCCGCCGCCGCGCAATCGACGGACGACCTCACGGAGTTGTCGCTCGAAGAACTTCTCGACATTCCCGTCAGCGTGGCGTCGCGCGTGGCCGAAGAGGCCGACCGCCAACCGGCCACCGTCACGACGTTGGGGCGCGCGGAGATCGAACGCAGCGGCGCGCGTACGCTGGCCGAGCTGCTCGCGCTGCATGTGCCGGGATTCTTCCTCGTCGATGACCAGGACGACACCATCACCGCCGTACGTGGACTGGCACCGGACAACAATTCGAAGCTGATGCTGCTGCTGGACGGGCAGCCCTTGAACGCCGAATGGTTCTGGGGCCCGCCGGATGCCGTTCTCAATGGCCTCGACCTCGATGCCTTCGAACGCATCGAGGTCATCCGCGGCCCCGGCTCGGTCACGTTGGGCCAAGGCGCCTTGCTCGGCGTCGTCAATCTGGTGACGCGTTCCGAAGCCCCGGGCTTCGGCGCCACGCTGACCCTCGGCGAACGGGGGCGCCGAGCCGCGAGCGCGCGCTGGGAGGCCGCCTTCGGTGAGGAAGGCCGCATGCGCCTGCACATCGGCCAAGGCAGCCATGAAGGCGCACCGGTGCCGAACGAAGGGCTGGCGCGTCAGGCCGACCAGGGCCTCACGGTGTTCGAGCGCGGCCACCGGCTGTTCAACGGTGACTACGACACCGTGCTTGCAACGGTCGAAAACGGCGCCTGGCACGTGCGCGGCTTCCACTTCCACCAGTCGCGCGACCTGTATGCCTGGCGCCGCGACCGCGAAGTCGTCGAGCAGGTGCTGAACGGCATGGAGCTGGGCTGGGAGGGACCGGTGGCGACGGGCACGCTGGACGCGACGCTGCACTACCAGAACGATGAGTACGCCCTATCCAGCCATGCGCGCGGGGCACGACAACAGGCCCTCGGCCGAGTGCCGGGGCTGACGCTCGGTGGCCATCGCGAAGTGCGGCAGGGCGCCCGCGTCGTGTGGCGCAGCGACGCGGCCCTCGACGGCCACGCAGTGGCTTTCGGTGCGGAGGCCACGCGCTACCTGGACGGCCTGCGCAACAGCGAGGGCGACAACTTCATCGCCAACGGCCAGGACGTCGTGCTGCGCGAAGGGCGCGATGCGCTGAACCTGCGCAACCGCTGGGCGTTGCCGAATCGCACCACGATCCGCAGCGTGTTCGCGGAAGACCAGTTCGTCCTCGGGGCGGGTTGGGACGGCTACCTCGCGGCACGCTGGGACGACCATCCGAATTGGGGCTCCCGCCTGTCTCCACGCGTGGCCCTCCTGTGGTCCGCCACGGAGCGTCAACAATGGCGGGCGTCCTACCAGAGCGGATTCCGCGGCGCGGTGGGCGTGCACTACGGCGGCGGGTTCGAGGGCGATGGCCTTCTGCGCGAAACGAATTTCTCCGCTCTGGACGGCAACCCATGGTTCCCCGGAGCCGGCGGCCTGCGACCCGTGCGACCGGAAACGCTGCACAGCCTCGAACTGGCGTGGACGCTACGCTGGTCTCCAGCGCTTCGCGTCAACGTGGTGGGCTTCGCCAACCGCGTCGAGGACGTGATCGGGGTCGGCGCCTTCTTCATCGATGATCCGGTGCGACGCGCACGGGCGATCGCCGCGCAGGCACGCATCGGCACGGACCGTATCGGCGATTGGGGTGGCGTCTTCTACTTCCAGAACAACGACGGCAGCCTCAGCCACTACGGCATGGAATCGGCCCTTGACTGGGTGCGCGAGGATCTCGGCCTCCGCGTGCGTGCGAGCCACGCGTTCGTGACGGTGGCGAATGCTTCGGCCGGGCAGTTCGGGCCCGGCAACATCTACGTCGGCGGCAGCATCGACGACCCCGAACCGCGCTCCTTCCCTGGAAACACCGTCCGCCTGCAGGCGGCATGGCGACCGGCGTGGTTCGACGACCGACTCGGACTGACCTACACCCACCTGCACCACGGCCGGTGGTCGGCGCCGCTCACAGGCAGCGCGACAAGCGGAAACCGGCAGCGTGGCGGCGATCTCGGCAATGCCGCACTTGATCTGCGCTGGCCGGGCGTGCCGGGTCTCTCGGCCACGCTCGAAGTGAAGAACCTCTGGAATGATCGGCGGCTGATGCCGGCCACGACGGTGGCCGGCGAGGAGAGCGCGCTGGCCTCCGGTTTTCCTAGCCGTGAACCCCGCAGCCTCTGGCTGAGCCTGCGCTACGAGCGCTCGGCGAGCGGCCGCGAGTAATCGGCGAAGCGGAAGGCGACGGCATGCCGCGCGTCGGCGACGTGCGACTCGCTGTCGGTCATCGTCCAAGCGGCGGGATCGAAACGCGGAAACCAGGCATCGGCACCCTCGACGCGCGTATCGACCCACGTGAGGTGCAGGCGCGAGGCCAGCGGCAGCGCCTGCGCGTAGACCTCGCCACCGCCGATGACCATCAGCGTGCTCACGGCCCCATCGAGGGACGACGGATCGGCATCGCGCAGCGTGGCGATGCGTGCCAGGGCCTCATCGATCGAATCCACCGCCTCCATGCCATCGAACGGGACACGACCCGAGCGCGTCAGGACGAGGTTCCTGCGCCCCGGAAGCGCGCGCCCCAAGGATTCGGCGGTCTTGCGCCCCATCAGGATCGGATGGCCCAAGGTCAGGGCCTTGAAGCGCTTCAGGTCGTCCGGCAGCGACCACGGCAGGGCATTGCCACGACCGATGGCGAAGTCGCGGTCCAGTGCCGCGACGAGCGCGACATCGACGCCGCTCACACCGCCACCGACGCCTTGATGGCCGGATGCGGGTCGTAGCCGACGAGCTCGATGTCCTCGAAGCGGAAGGCCAGCACGTCGCGCACTTCGGGGTTGAGGCGGACGGTGGGCAACGCGCGATGGTCGCGCGAGAGCTGCTCGTTCACCTGGTCGACGTGGTTCGAGTAGATGTGGCAATCGCCGCCGGTCCAGACGAAATCGCCGAGGCCGAGGTCGCAGGCATGCGCGATCATCTGCGTGAGCAACGCGTAGCTGGCGATGTTGAAGGGCACGCCGAGGAAAAGGTCGGCCGAGCGCTGGTAGAGCTGGCAGCTCAGCTTGCCGTCGGCCACGTAGAACTGGAACAGGGCGTGGCAAGGCATCAAGGCCATCTGCGGCAGGTCGGCCACGTTCCAGGCGCTGACGATCAGGCGGCGCGAGTCGGGGTTCTTGCGGATCTGCGCGATCACGTCGCTGATCTGGTCGATCACCGTGCCGTCGGGCGCGGCCCAGCTGCGCCATTGCTTGCCGTAGACCGGCCCCAGTTCACCGTCCGCGTCGGCCCACTCGTCCCAGATGCCGACCTTGTGTTCCTTCAAGTAGGCGATGTTGGTTTCGCCCTTCAGAAACCACAGCAGCTCGTGCACCACCG
>JAIXTZ010000210.1 GCA_027483745.1 Lysobacteraceae bacterium | reverse complement strand
GTGTAACGCGCCAGCGCCGACTTGCAGAAGTGCGGGTTGGCTGAAAGGAAGTTCGCCGGCGTGGTGCCGGTGTTGGTGAAATTGCAGCGCCCGCCGCCCGACATCAGGATCTTCTTGCCGCAGCGGTTGGCATGCTCGATCACGCGCACGCGCCGGCCGCGGCGGCCGGCGTTGAAGGCGGTGAAGAGCCCGGCCGCGCCGCCGCCGATCACGACGACGTCGACGCGCTCAGGCCGCACGCTGGTGCCACACGGGCGTGACGCTGACCGAGCCGCCCTCGCCCATCAGCTGCACCTCGCCGTCCTGCACGAGGCACTGCAGGTCCATGCCGCGGGCCAGCAGCGGCGCCAGCGCTTCGGCCGTGCCGGCCGGCAATTCGACGACGTCGAGGTTCGTGCAGCGCGCGAGCCCCGCAGCGTTCTTCTCCCACCACAGGCCGAAGCCGCGGCCGCTGTAGCCGACCACCGTGACGCGCCGCGAACGACCGCAGGCGCGGCGCACGTCGGCCTCCTCGGGCTGACCGAGTTCGATCCAGTGCTCGATGTCGCCGGTGAGCGAGCGCAGCCACACGTCGGGCTCGCCCTCGCTGCTGATGCCGCGGCCGAATTCCAACCGCTCCTCGGCGAACAGGCCGAAGGCGAGCAGGCGCACCATCAGCCGCGCGTCCGTCTCGGACGGGTGCTGCGCCAGGGTGAGCGTGTGCGTGGCGTAGTAGTGGCGATCGAGGTCGGAGACCTGCAGCGTCGCGCGGTGGACGGTGGCCTTGAGCGCCATGGGCATTCCGGGGAAGAAGCGGGCTGCATTGTAGGCGAGCCCGCGGGAAGCGCCCTCAGCGCGGCGCGCAGATGGGGGCGAAGCGCCAGCACAGCGCCGCCGGAAGCACGGCACGCCAAGCCGCTTCGTTGTGCTGGCCTTCGGGAATCTCGACGAAGACCTTGTCCAGCACGCCTCCGCCCGAGGCCTCGAAGCGTCGGAACATCGCCTTCGCGTCCGGCACCATGGATTCACTCTCCTGGCCACCGGCATACACGTAGACGCGCTGGCCGGGGCGCAGCGGCGTGCGCGCGGTCTCCGGGCCGACGGCCGGCGAGAACCAATAGCTTGGCGAGAAAATGATCGCGCCACCGAACACCTCGGGGTGCCGCAGCAGGGCGGCGTGCGCCATCAGGCCACCCATCGAACTGCCGACGACGGTGGAGGACGCCGCCGCGGGCCGGGTGCGGTAGCGCGCGTCGATGGCGGGCTTCACCGCAGCGACGAGGTCGGCAAGGAAGGCCTCGCCGCGCGCGGGCTTGAACTCCGGGTTCTCCCAGACGCTGAGCTCGTTCATCCGTGCCTCGCCGCCGTGGTCGACGCCGACCGCGATCACCGCGAGATCGTGCTTCGCCAGCAGCGCATCGAGCGTTTCATCCGCGCCCCACTCCCCGGCGTAACTAGTGGCGGCGTCGAACACGTTCTGCCCATCCATGAAGTAGACGACCGGGTAGCGGCAGCCCTCGCAGTTCGTGTAACCGCGCGGCAGGTAGACGCGCAGCGTGCGCTCGACACCGAGCGTGGGCAGCGCGACGGTGAAGGTCTCGAAGCGCGAGGGCGCGGCCACCGTGGATTCGCTCGCCGCCTCGTCGGGCGCCGCGTCGGCCGCCCAAGGCGCGAACGCCAGAAAAGCGAAAGCCAGCAGCGTACGAATCACTCCGCCCCCGGCAAGCGGTACTCGAAGCGGTAGTAGTGCTCACCACCGGCGATGTCGATGCCCATCCTCCCGGAAAGACCGACGAGCTGCCCGGTGCCCGAATCCGGCACCACCTCGAGAAACAGGCGCTTCATGCCGCGGTCCATCACCCCGCTGTGCTGGAGCACGAAGCTGCCCAGCCGCCCGTCCAGCATCCCGACCACGCGTTCGATGGCGACATAACCGGCCGAGCCTTCGACGAAGGTGCGCGCGGAAAGCATCTCGCCGCGGCCGACCGCATCGAGCAGGCCCTCGTAGCGCTTGTCGAGCCGGAAGCGGCCGAGCTGCGGCGGGGCATCCGCGTGCGCCAGGGGTTCGGGCGTCATCTGGACGTGGAAGGGACCTTCGATGATGTGGGTCATGGGTGGCAGGCACGGGACGGTGACGCACAGCGTAGCGGCGGACGCGCTCCCTGCGATGAGCTCGGTCAACCATCCCGCCCCCGCCGCGTTACCCGCCCCATGCGCCCGCTCCTCGCCCTCCTCCTCCCCCTGCTGCTCGCCTTGCCCACGGCCGCCCGGGCACCGGCGAAAACCGACCTCTCGGCCATTGATGCCCGCATGCAATCCCTGGTGGCGCGCTACCGGCTCGACGGCGCCTCGCTGTGGGTCTCGCACAACGGCCAGTCGGTGCTGTCGCGCCATTACGGCGGCTACTCCGACGCCACCCGCATCCCAATCGCCTCGGCCAGCAAGTGGGTATCGGCCCTGGTGCTCGCGCGGCTCGTCGAGCGCGGCACCCTGCGCTGGGATTCGACCATCGGCGAATGGTGGCCCACGGCCCCCGCCGACAAGCGCGCCATCACGCTCGCGCAGCTGTTCTCGCACACTAGCGGCCTGCCCGGCGACGAGTCGGGCTGCATCGCCAACCCGCTCACCACGCTGCAGGCCTGCGCCTCGCAAATCCTCGCCGGGCCGATGATCGCCGCGCCCGGCAGCACCTTCGCCTACGGTGGCCTCTCGATGCAGGTGGCCGGCGCGATGGCCGAACGCGCAACCGGGCTGGGCTGGGACGTGCTGTTCGCCCGCGAGCTCACGACCCCGCTGGCGCTGACGGCCACGGATTTCGGCTTGAACAGCACCGCCCCCGGGATCGTCACCGTGCCCAACCCGCGCATCGCCGGCGGCGTGCGCAGCACGCTCTCGGACTACCGGACGCTGATGGCGATGTGGCAGGCCGACGGCGTGATCCGCGAAGGGCCGAACGCCGGGCAGCGCTACCTCGCCGTGGCGACGATCCGCGCCATGCAGCGCGACCACGCCGCCGGAACGGTGAAGCAGGACGTGCCGCCGGTGTCGCGAAGCATCGACGGCTGGGGCTACGGCTTCGGCTACTGGATCCTGCCCACCGGACGCGCAGGCGCGCCGGTGATCGAGTCCAGCCCCGGCGCCTTCGGCTTCCAGGGCTGGGTCGACGGCGCCGCCGGGATCGCCGGCGTCTTCATGGTGCAGGACACGAACATCCGCATGGCGCCCGAGGTGGCCGACGTGCAGGCCGAACTCGTGCGCCTGCTCGATCCGCCGCGCTTCACGCATGCCAGCGCGGCGCCGGCGTCCACGCCGGCGCGTGGCACCCATCAGGCAGCGCGCGCACGCCCGCTGAGCCAGGCGAAGTAGAGCAGCGGGATCACCACCAGCGTCAGCAACGTCGAAACGGCGATGCCGAAGATCAGGCTGATGGCGAGGCCGTTGAAGATCGGGTCATCGAGGATGAACAGCGCACCGAGCATCGCCGCCAGCGCGGTGAGCCCGATCGGCTGGGCGCGCACGGCGCAGGCTTCGACCACGGCGTCGGCGAGCGCGCGGCCGTTCGCGATCTCGTGGTTGATGAAGTCCACCAACAGGATCGAGTTGCGAACGATGATCCCGGCCAGCGCGATCATGCCGATCATGCTGGTGGCGGTGAACTGCGCGCCGAGCAGCGCATGGCCCGGAATCACGCCGATCACGGTGAGCGGGATCGGCGCCATGATCACCAGCGGCACGACGTAGCTGCGGAACTGCGCGACGATCAGCAGGTAGATCAGCACGAGGCCGGCGGCGTAGGCGAGGCCCATGTCGCGGAAGGTCTGCCAGGTCACCTGCCACTCGCCGTCCCACTTGATGGTGAAGGCCAGCGGGTCGTCCGGCGCGGTGAAGAAGCGCTGCTGGACGGGCACGCCGACGTCGAGCGAGTCGACGCGCCCCACCAACGAGAACATGCCGTACAGCGGCGAATCGACATCACCGGCCTCGTCGGCCATCACGTAGGCCACCGGCAGCAGGTCCTTCTGCATCAGCATCGGCTCCCACGGCTCGCGACGCACCTCGACGAGTTCGACCAGCGGGATCATGCGGCCGTCCTGCGCGCGCACCTTCAGCGCCAGCAGCTCGTCGATGCGGGCCTGCTCGCCGGCCGGCAGGCGCAGGCGCACCGGGATGGCGTGCTTGGCCACGCCGTCACGCAGATAGGTCGCATCCACGCCACCCACGGCGAGCGCGAGCGTCTGCGCAATGGCCTGCTGGCTCACGCCGAGGCGCGCCGCGCGCACGCGGTCGATGACGACCGTCTCCCGCGAGGCCTTTGCTTCCAGCGTGGTGTCGATGTCGACGAGGCCGTCGGTCTCACGGGCCAGGCCTTCCAAGCCTTCGGCGATGCGACGCACCGTGGCGGCATCCGGCCCATAGACCTCGGCCACCAGCGGCGCCAGCACCGGCGGGCCGGGCGGCACTTCGACCACTTTGAGCGCGGCGCCGTAACGCGCCGCGATCGCCTTCAGCGCCGGCCGCCACGCGCGGGCGAGGTCGTGGCTCTGGTCGTCGCGGTCGTGCTTGTCGACAAGGTTCACCTGCAGGTCGCCGAGCGCGGCGCCTTCGCGCAGGTAGTACTGGCGCACGAGCCCGTTGAAGTTCACCGGCGCCGAGGTGCCGGCGTAGCCCTGCACGTCGAGCACTTCGGGGCGCTCGCGGAGTTCAGCGGCCAGCTCCAGCAGCAGCGCGTTGGTGCGCTCCAGCGGCGTGCCTTCCGGCAGGTCGACGACGATCTGCAGCTCCGATTTGTTGTCGAAAGGCAGCATCTTCAGCACGACCCACTGCACCACGACGAGGCCCACCGACAGCGCCACGGCCGCAGCGATGCCGGCGAAGAGCTTGAAGCGGCGCGCGCCGCCTTGGCCCGGGTCGAGGAAGGGACGCATCAGGCGGTCGAAGACGCCGTGCAGGCGGGCGGCGAGGCCACTGTGCCCATGGCCACCCGCCTCGCCGAGGCGCGCGTAGTGGCGCGAAAGCAGCTTCACCGCGAGCCACGGCGTGACCGTCAGGGCGATGAGCAGCGAGAGCAGCATGCCCACGGAGGCGTTGATGGGGATGGGCCGCATGTACGGGCCCATCAGGCCGGTGACGAAGGCCATCGGCAGCAGCGCCGCGATGACCGTGAAGGTCGCCAGGATGGTCGGGCCGCCGATCTCGTCGACTGCCGCAGGCAGCGCCTCGCGCAGCGACTTGCCGCCGAGCGTCATGTGGCGGTGGATGTTCTCGACGACCACGATGGCGTCGTCGACGAGGATGCCAATGGAGAAGATCAGCGCGAACAGCGACACGCGGTTGATGGTGAAGCCCATCGCCCAACTGGCGAACAGGGTGACGGCCAGCGTCAGGATGACCGCCGCGCCGACCACCAGCGCCTCGCGCCAGCCCAGCGCGACCAGCACCAGCAGCACCACGGCCATGGTCGCGAAGACCAGCTT
>JAIXTZ010000069.1 GCA_027483745.1 Lysobacteraceae bacterium | reverse complement strand
GACCTGTTCTCGACCACGGTGGGCGAGGGCAAGCGCTACCTGATCCCGACCTCGGAAGTCTCGCTGACCAACCTCGTCCGCGACGAGATCGTCGACGCGGCAGCCCTGCCGATGCGCCTCACCGCCCACTCGATGTGCTTCCGCGCCGAGGCCGGCAGCGGCGGCCGCGACGTGCGCGGCATGATCCGCCAGCACCAGTTCGAGAAGGTCGAACTCGTCACCCTCGCCACGCCCGAGCAGAGCGCCGACGAGCACGAGCGCATGACCCGCAATGCCGAGGTGGTGCTGGAGAAACTCGGCCTGCCGTACCGCCGCATGCTGCTGTGCACGGGCGACATGGGCTTCTCGGCCACCAAGACCTACGACCTCGAGGTCTGGCTTCCGAGCCAGAACACCTACCGCGAGATCAGCTCCTGCTCGAATTGCGGCGATTTCCAGGCGCGCCGCATGCAGGCGCGCTTCCGCAATCCCGCCACCGGCAAGCCTGAGCTGCTGCACACGCTCAACGGCTCCGGCGTGGCCGTGGGCCGCGCGCTGATCGCGGCGATGGAGAACCACCAGAACGCCGACGGCAGCATCACCGTGCCCGAGGTCCTGCGCCCCTACCTCGGCGGCGCCGAGCGCATCTGAGCCCCCGACGATGAGCAGCGGCGAACTCGACCTCAACGACCTGAAGCTGTTCGCCCTCGTCGTCGAACATGGCGGCTACGCCGCGGCCGAGCGCGCTTCCGGCGTGCCGAAGTCGCGGCTGTCGCGGCGCATCGCCCAGCTCGAGGAGGATTTCGGCGTCCGCCTGATCCAGCGCTCGACGCGCAAGTTCGCGGTCACCGAGGTTGGCCAGAACGTCTTCAAGCACGCGCAGTCGATGCTGGCGCAGGCGCAGGCCGCGCAGGAGGCCGTGCAGGTGCTCAGCGCAGAGCCGCGCGGCGTGGTGCGCGTGAGCTGCCCGGTCTCGCTCTCGCAGCGCCTTCTGTCGCGCGTGGTGCCCGGTTTCCTGATCAAGCACCCGAAGGTTCGCCTGCAGGTGCACGTGGCGAACCGCCGCGTCGATGTCATCGAGGAGGGCTTCGACGTCGCCCTGCGCGTGCGCACCAAGCTCGACACCGACGGCGAGTTGGCCATGCGCCGTTTCGGCGAATTCCGCGAGCTGCTCGTCGCGAGCCCCATCTATTTGGCGCGCCACGGCCGGCCGATCGACCCGGAAGCCTTGGCGGACCACGTCACGCTGAGCATGAGCGAGGACGATGCGCGGCAGGTGTGGGAGCTGCACGGCCCGAATGGCGAGACCCGCAAGGTCGAGATCAAGCCGCGGCTGATGGCGCTCGATTTCCCGCTGCTGCAGGAAGCCGCGATGGCTGGCATCGGCATCGCCCTGATGCCCGAGGCCGCCTGTGTCGATGCCGTCCGCGCCGGGCGGCTGGAGGTCGTGATGCCGGCCTGGAGCCTGCAGCAGGGCATCTTCCACGCCGTCTTTCCGTCGCGGCGCGGCCAGCTGCCGGCGGTGCGCGCTTTCATCGACCATATGGTCGAGGAGTTCCCGCGCCTGATGGGCGAGGCGCGCCTGTAGTTCGGGACGGACTGCGCGGCGGCGAGGCCGGCTACAATGCGTCGCCCGAGGAGAGATGGCCGAGTGGTTTAAGGCAGCGGTCTTGAAAACCGCCGTGGTGGCGACACCACCGTGGGTTCGAATCCCACTCTCTCCGCCATGATATAGATTTAAGTGGTTGTTTTTGATCGATTTAGTGTTCTTTAATCGGTCGCGGTATGCCATTTGGTATGCCGGGGCCTATTTGTGTTCATTGCTGCTTACTGTCGGTCGATGGCTGGCTTAGGCCTCATGACTTGGGGGTTCCTAGCCTAAGCGGCAACTTCTAACCTGCCTTGCGCCTCGGGATCCGGGTAGAGCTGCTTCGCCAACTCGGTCAGCTGCTGCCAGTAAGGTCTATAGCGGCAACCGGCTCAATCAGGCCAGAGTGATCGCTGCGAACGTTGCCAACATCCATGGCGACAGGATGCCAGCGTAAGTCAGGGGGTTGGAGTCCCATTAAGATGCTGAGCGCCTTGGGCCCGGCGCTGAGCCAATCGCCCCCCAAAACAGCTGGAATGACCATGGGGCGACGATGATGGAGGCGTGCGAGTCCGCCGTCGGCTGGGGCGGTCAGTACCGTGAAGCTCAGCAGCGCCTCTCCTGTCGGCGACATCCACCGGTCCCAGAGGCCGGGGAAGAACATCATCTGATCCTCGGACGGCGTGATGTACCAAGGCTGCTTGGCTCGACCCGTGCCCACCCACTCGTAGTAGCCGCCGACTGGAATCAAGCAGTGTCGACGTCCGAAAACCTGCCGAAAGGTTGGCTTAATCGCGACAGATTCGATTCGTGCGTTGAAGGTCGATAGGCCACTGGGAAGGCTGTTAGCCCAACCCGGAACCAGCCCCCATCGCATCACACCAACCTTCGCCCCGCCCGCACCGTCTCCGGCGATCACCCAGGCGGATTGCGTCGGCGCGATGTTGTACCGGGGAGAGAGCGGCTCGTCCGGGACGGCCAACACAAGCGGCTGGCTGAACGCCCAGACCGCGGACCACGGGACTGCTTGAGTGAATCGACCACACATCCGCGAAGACTAGGGGATCAGTCGGGACGTTGCAGGCGGCCCAGTCGCGGGCTGGCCGACGGCCCTGTATGCGCCCAGACAAGAGACGAGACAAGACTGCTAGCGCTGGCCGATCTTTATCACTTTTCCGGTCAGACCGGATCGTGGTTCTGGTGCTGGCTATGTCCGCCCCCGACCCAAAGCGGCCCTTCGATTGAAGCGCCATAAGTTCAGGCGCACTGCTATTCAGAACGCGATGTGGCTTGGAGAGCGTCAGATGTGAGGCATGGACACCCTCGTGAGTGGCTTGAAACGTGAAGCTCGGCCTATTGGCACGATGGCCGTAACCGGAGTACTCACAATCCCGATCCCAGGGCCTGCGGATTGCAGGAAAGTGCTTTTTCGGGGAAGGGTTCTTTCACGACTTTCCGGTCTGCGTAATGAGTCATGCCAAGGCATCATTAGACCCTCGCCATCGAGGAAAACGCCGCATCAATGACCCTGCGAATTCTCATCGTCGAGGATCAGGCCGATGTTGCCGCGAACATTTGGGACTATTTCCATGCTCGCGGACATCTTGTCGATCATGTTGCCGATGGCGCCACTGGGCTGCGGCGCGCTATGGCGGAAGCCTTCGATGTGATCATTCTCGACCTCGGCCTTCCTCGCCTCGATGGTTTGAAGCTCTGTCGTGCGCTGCGTGATGCCGGCCGAGGAGTGCCGGTCATCATGGTCACGGCTCGCGATGAGCTCGACGACAAACTGAAGGGGTTTGCTCAGGGGGCGGACGACTACCTCGTCAAGCCCTTTGCCCTGCGGGAGCTGGAGGCACGCGTGAAGGTCCTGGCTGGTCGCGGCGGCGCAGGAAGTTCGGCGATCCTCGCCCGGTACGGCCTCGAGCTCGATGCTGCCTCGCACGTCGTGCGCCGGGAAGGAAGGGCGATCGAATTGACCCGTGCCCAGGCCGTTCTCCTCGACGCCCTTCTGCGCGCCGCACCAAGGGTCGTCGAACGCGAAGCTCTGGGACGCGCGCTGTGGGGAGATCAGGGTGGAGACGCGAACACCTTGCACGCACATATTCACGCCCTCCGGGCACTTGTGGACAAGCCATTCTCCACGTCGCTCATTCGCACGGTTTATGGCGTTGGATACCGGCTTGAGGGTCGCGAATGAATGCTCGTTGGTCTCTCCAGAAGCGGGTCGGTATTGCGTTCGCCCTTCTTGGCTTCTTGCTGAGCGTTGGTTTTGCATTGGTCACGCTGTTCATCGCAGAGGACTACGAGCACATCCTCATTGATCAACTCCTTGAGACCGCCGCCGTCGGCCAACTCGATGGTACGAACGAGGGTGCGCCGATCAAGGCGTACCCGTCTCAGATCGCGCCGGTTGCGTACAGAGGCTTGCCACCAGGAATTCACGAGCCTGAGCTTGCAGAGCGCGAAGGCCTGCACGTTGGCGTCTTCGAGAAAGCCGGTCGTCGCGTCGTGGTGGTTGCGGATGTTGGCGAGATCGAAGTCCTTGAAGTTCGGTTGGCATGGACAATGGCGGCTATCGTCATTGTGGGTACGGCGCTCGCGGGATGGTTGGGCTGGTTGCTGTCGGCATTGGCCATCAGGCCAGTCAACCGCTTGGCTCAGCGTGTAGTCGATCTGCCCGTCGCTCCGGTTGCTACCGGCCTTGCAGAAGAGTTCGCTCGCGATTCCCTCGGCGCCATTGCCCAAGCCATCGATGGCTACCAGCAGCGGCTGGTCGCATCGGATGCTTCTGAGCGAGCGTTCTACGCGGACGCTAGTCATGAACTACGAACGCCCATGACCGTAGTCCAGGGGGCCATCGAAATCATCGCGGATGACCCTGCAGTCCTGTCCGCCCATGGAATCCGCCTTGAGCGCATCAACCGCGCCATGGGGGAACTCGGGCTCATGCTCGATGCATTGTTGTTGGGAGCGAGACGCCCACCCCGGGGGGAACGGCAGATCCAGCTCGGCGAGATTGCCCATTCGGCCGTCCTCAAGGTGGCAGACCTCGACGCCTCCTTGCCAGAGCGTGTCCGATGCGCCAGCGGACCGGGGTCTTGGACGACGGCGCCGAGACGATGGATCGAAGTGCTCTTGAACGTCCTGCTTCTGCGCCTTGCGATCCGATATCCCGACTCGCTCTGGGAGATTCGCACGAGTTCCGAAACCCTTGTCTTCATGCAGGTGCTGTCCGATTCTGGGCCTGTCACCACCGACTCCCGGGCGGATGTCGGGATCAGCCTCCGATTCGCTGAACGCATTTGTGGCGCTATCGGATGGGCCTTGGATGTGGTCGACGAACCCGGCGGACTTGTCGTCACGGCGGGCCGCGCCAGTGCCAACCGGCCGGAGAACTGAGATCGCGGGTGCACCTTAACGTTTGACTCAGGTTCCGTGCAGAAGTGCCTTCGCCTCAACTGGGGATCATTCCGTGAAGGTGACCTTGGATCGGCCGACGGAATGCGCTTTGCAGGCACGCTTCATCAATCTGATTTGCAGCGCGAATCTTTCGATGCCGCCGAACCATCGAGGCTGACGACGGTTGATCGCCGGAACGGCTCATGGGCGATGAGCGTCGCGTGGTTTCGTCCATTTCAGCCGTTCGAGAAACGCTGCGACCCCATCGGCGAAACGATGATCGATCCTGAGAAGGCGACCTCGCCCGACCAAGAACGTCGCGTTCGCAACGATGAAAACGCGCGGACGCAGAACAGCGCCATCCCTCAAGACGTCAAGGCGGCATGCGTCGGCTGGATCGCGAACCTCGACACGGGCGGAGGCAACGACTCCACAAACGTCATCGCGTTGATCGTCGGCAGACCATCGGTCCGACGGGTCGTAGACGCTTTGCGAAGCTGGCGCCTTAACGACAAGGATCGTCCGAGTCAGCTTGCCGTCTTCGGGGTTGTCGATGCGATGACGTCGCGTCTGCTCCCCAACGTCATGCCAAGAAGTCACTCATGAATGCGCCGCTTCTGTGGCTAGAGTGGACCGGCATACACGTAACGCCCTGGAAGCTGGTGGGCTACACCGGTGCGTTGCTGTTCGCTTCGCGTTGGCTGGTGCAGTTCGTGGCCAGCCGCCGCGCGGGTCGGCCGGTCATTCCTCGACTGTTCTGGTACATGAGTATCGCGGGCAGTGGTCTGGTACTCGCGTACTTCTCTCTGTCGGATAAGCGGGATTCCGTCGGCGTACTGCAGAACCTGTTCCCTGCCTTCACAGCGCTCTACAGCTTGTGGCTCCACATCCGGCACTACGGGTGGTCAAGAGAGCGCATCGCATCCGAAATCCAACAACGCCCGGATCCGGAGCACGCGCCTATGGCGGAGCAGCGCTAGTGGCAGCGGCGATGTTCCTACGAAAAGGCACCACGCGCCTTGTGCGGACGGGTGACGCCCACAGCAGCCGGGACCTTTCGCGTTTCCACTCAGTGGCCCCGTCCTTTGCGATCCTTCGGCGCTTTCTTGCCACCGTGATCGACTCAGGCCAGAGTGGCTTGCTCGAACCACAGCTCAGGGGCGTGGTGTGCCCATGAAGTGGAACCCACGGGCACTGGCTGTCGTCCTTCTCGCCATCACTCTGGTCCTGCTGTTCCAGGGAACACGAGACCTCTGGGATCCGGATGAGGGCCGCTTCACCAATGTCGCGCTGCAGATGTTGCGCACCGGCGACTTCATCAGCCTTTATCGCCACCACGAAACCCTGCACTTCACTAAGCCGCCGGTCACGTACTGGGCGATCGCGGGAAGCGTCTCCCTCTTTGGTTGGAATCCTTGGGCCACCCGTTTGCCCAACGCGTTGGCCTATCTGGGCGTGGTGCTCTTGCTGTTGCGCATCGGCCGCCACTTCGCCCCACAGCGACCATGGCTTCCTGGCTTGGTGTACGCCACCCTGCCGCTGCCCCTGCTGGCCGCGCATCTAGTCACTACCGATACGCTCCTGGCGTTCGCCACCACTCTGGCGATGGCGGCCTATGTGATCGCTCGATTCGAGGCGAAGCCTGGCTGGATGATCGTCATGTGGGCCGCGTTCGGGCTTGCCTTCATGACCAAGGGGCCGCCCGGCTTGGTCGGTTTGCTGCCGATCGCCCTCTTCCAATGGCTCTCACCGGGAGGACCGCGATGGGTGACGCGAGCCGGCCTCGGCGTCTTCGCGCTCGTGGCCTTGCCTTGGTATCTCGTTGTGATCCAGCGGCATGAGGGTCTGCTCAGCTACTTGATTGGCTACGAGGTCGTGGCCCGCATCGCGACTGACACTCACAATCGCCATCCCGAGTGGTGGGGGGGGCTCTACGTCTATGGACTCACGTTCGCACTTGGCGCCTTGCCGTGGTGGCCTTGGGCTTGGGCCGCCGGCCGTCGCGCGGGATGGCGCTGGTCGCAGGCGAGTGAGCCGACCCGATTGATGGTGATCTGGTTGGGTGCCACCTTGCTCATCTTCATGGTGTCGCGCTCGCGCCTTCCGCTATACGTGCTGCCATTGTTTGCCCCGCTCGCGCTGTTGATCGCGCACCAGTTGGAGGGGGCCGTCCTCACCCGAGGCCGCCGCGTGGCCATCGCGGCAGCAACGGCAACGGCCGTCTGTATCAAGTTGCTGGCCGCATCGCTGCCTGCGTTGGTCGCTCACCTGCCGCCAGAGACGGCGGCCCGCGTGCCGTTGCACAAGAACGCACGCCTATGGGCCGACGACCTGCGCGCGATGGCTCCCAGCACAATCAGCGAGGTCGTCTTCGTCGATGACATGGCGCGCTATGGCTTGCATCTCCACCTGCAGGCTGAGGTGCGAAAAGTGACGTTTGAAGGTGACATGGCTAGCAAGCCGATTTCGGATGCGCCCTTCGACAATCTGCTGATCAACGCTCTGAAGGCGCCGCCAGATCCTGGGCGGCTCTTCGTGATGCGTTTGTCGAACGCAGCTCGGTTCGAAGCCATGGCATCGGCTTCGGGGCTCAAGCCGCACCGCATTGGCGAACGCCTTGGGCGCGCCATCTACACCTTGGCGCCTGATCCGCCCGGCTGAAATCGCCGAACTCGGGTAGATCGCGCCATCAACCCCACACACCTTCATTGATTCACCCCATACGAGAGTCCACGTGTCCTTCTCTTTCCGTCCAGATCGCCCACCGAAGACCTTCGACCACCGCTACTGGGCGCGCCTCTGGCTGATCCTCACCGCCGTCTACGTCACAGCCATGGTGGCCCTGCAAGGAATGGGCGGAGATGCAGAGTTGGCGGATGCCCTCTACGCATGGCAGGGGAATGAATGGGCTCTTCGACACCACTGGCTTACGGGAGGGTGGATCCACAGCGGCGGAAGGCGGTTGGTGACGGCCACCTTTGTCGGGCTGGCCCTGCTGACCATTTTCGCGTGGCGTCGTCCCGGCTTTGCCGCGTGGCGGCGCGCCATGTTGGTACTGCTGGGCAGTGTTCTGGTCAGCGTCGCCATCGTGGCCAGCATCAAGTACAGCGTGCCGATGGATTGCCCGTGGAGCCTGTCGGCTTACGGTGGCGAGTTGCCCCGCATCGGCCTGTTCGAGGCACGGCCGGCGGGCCTGCCGAACAACGGCTGCTTTCCGGCCGCCCATGCCAGCAGTGGGTTCGCTTGGGTGGCGCTCTACTTCTTCTTCGCCGCCGTCCGGCCGGCGTGGCGCCATGCCGGCCTGGCCGTCGGCCTTGGGCTCGGCGCGGTGTTTGCCGCTTCGCAAGAGTTGAGAGGCGCCCACTTTCTCTCGCACGATCTCACCTCGCTGATGATCTGTTGGACCCTCGCCCTCGCGGCCCATCTCTCCTTCAATCGCCCGCAAGACGAATGAACGTTCTCTCTCCGCGCCCGTGGTTCCGTCGCCCGACGGTCGGCAGTGGCACCTTGGCGGTGCTGGCCGCGCTCTACTTCAGCCTCGTCTCGAACACGGCGTTCTGGGCGGCGTTCCGCACCACCGAGGCCGGTCAGTCCGCGGGCGCGTGGACGCTCGGCCTGGGCATGGCCGTGGCGATCACCGCCCTGCATGCAGGCCTGCTGCTGCTCGTGGTGAACCGCTGGAGTCGCAACGTCGTGCTGCCGCCCGTGTTCCTGGTCACGGCGGCCGCGGCCTTCTACATGGACCGCTATCACGTCTACATCGATCGCGACATGGTGGCGAACGTGCTCGTCACCGAGCCGAAGGAGGCGCAGGAGCTGATCACGACTGATTTCCTCGTGGCGTTGCTCGTGTACGGGTTGCTGCCTTCCCTGCTCGTCTGGTGGTCGCGTGCGCCGGACCGGAGCCTCGGGCGGGGCGTGGCCATGCACCTGCTCGGCGTGGGCGTGGCGCTGCTGCTGGCGCTGGGGGCGATCGGCCTGGCCTACCAACCGCTGTCGTCCCTGATGCGCAACGAGACCTCGCTGCGCCACCTGATCACCCCGGGCAACTGGATCGTCTCGTTCGCCCGTGCGGTTCGGGGCAAGCATCGCGAGGACCTGCCGCGACAGCCCATCGCCACCGACGCCGGGTTGGTGCGGCCCGAAGGCGCACGGCCAAGGCTCGTGGTGGTGGTGGTGGGGGAGACGGTGCGCGCCGCGAATTGGGGGTTGAACGGCTACGAACGCCAGACCACGCCCCGGCTTGCTGCGTTGGACGGCGTGAACTACCCGGAT
>JAIXTZ010000076.1 GCA_027483745.1 Lysobacteraceae bacterium | reverse complement strand
TGCCGAATCCGGTCGAGCCGGTGTAGTTCGTCAGCAGCACCACGCGCTCGGTGCCGGCGATCAGGTGGTAGTTCCAGCGGGTGAAGAACGTGTCCCGCCACATGATGTGCGGGCCGCCGTGGATCAGCACGAACAGCGGGTACTCCTTGGCCGGGTCGAAGCCGGCCGGCTTCACCAGCAGGTTGTGGATGCGTGCGCCGCGCTCGCTCTCGAACCAGAAGGTCTCGGCGGGCGCGAGGTCGAGTTCGGCCGCCTTGGCGCTGTTGAACGCGGAGAGCGCGCGATGGCCGCCGCGCGGGTTGATGCGCACCACTTCCGGCGGGTTCACCGCGCTGTCGAAGTTCGCCACCAGCACGCCGCGGGCGGCGTCGGCCACCTGCAGGCCGGTGTACACGCCACGGTCCATGTCGAACGCACGGCGGGCTTGCGTGTCGCCGATGCGGGCCGTGAACAGCTTCTCGTGGCCCGCCTCTTCGGCGGTCATCCACACCGTGCGGCTGTCGGCATCGATGCCGAAGCTCGACACCGCGAGGTCGCCGGGCACGGTGATGGTCGGGCCGGCCTTGGCCGCGGGCCACGAGAACGTGGCGAGGTGCGTGGGCTGGTAGACCTTCTCGCCGCGCGGGGTGAGCTGCGCTACCAGCGTTTTTCCATCGGCGCTGAACTGCGGGCGGCCATAGCTGTCCTGCGCGCCGATGGCGCCGCTGCCGGTGAGTCGCTCGGCTTCGCCGCCGGTGGCAGGCACGCGATAGAGGTCGGTGTGCGTGTTGGCGAAGGCGGCGCGGTGGCGGTTCACCGTGGCCGCGAACACCACGGCCTGGCCGTCCGGCGTCCAGGTGGCGTCGATCTCTTCGCCGGTTTCGGTGAAGCGGCCGCCGAAGCCCGGCTGCTTCACCAGTTCGGACGCCGCCAGAAGGTCTTTTGCCTCGCCGCCCGTGGCCGGCACCACGAACAAGCGCTGCTGGCGGTCGTCCAGCCAGCGGTCCCAGTTGCGGATCGGGAAGCCGGTGTAGATGCGGACGTTGTCCTTGCGCGCCTTGCGCTCGGCGGCAATCCGCACGTTGTCGGCGTCGTTCATCGTGCCGGGGAACACCGTGCTGATGAACAGGATCCGCGAGCCGTCCGGCGAGAACTGCGGTGTGCGCGCACCCGTCGAGAGCGAGGTGACGCGGCGCGGCTCGCCGCCCTGTTCCAAGTCGATCACATAGACCTGCGGCGCGGTGTCGCCCTCGCGCTGCACGGTGTAAGCGAGCTGCGAGCCGTCCGGGCTGAACACCGGGCCGGCTTCCGCCGCCTTGCTGAAGGTGAGCTGGCGCGGTTCGCCTCGGCCGTCGGTGGGCAGCAGCCAGAGGTCAGCCGTCTGCTGGGCCGGGTCGTAGGCGGGCTGGGTGGCGACCACCGCGGCGAAGCGGCCATCGTGCGACAGCGCCGGCGGCGACAGACGTGCGAAGCCCCAGAGGTCTTCATGGGTGATCGGTCGGCCCGCCGCGGCGGCGACGGTGCTGGCCGCCGCCGCCGCGAGGGCGAGCAGGGCGGTGGTCGCGCGGGTAGCGCGGAGGAGGGCGAGGCGACGCAGCAGGCTCATGCGGGGTCCCGTGGGTTGGCGAGCCGCCGAGGATCGCCGAAATCCGTGCGCCGCGCGTAGGCCTGAAGTGAGGGGTCGGGTTCAGGTGCCGTGCCCGGCCGGGGGGTATCCTGCGCGCCCTTTCCCTTTCGGCACGCAGCGATGCGCCTGAACAAGTACCTCTCCGAGGCGGGCTATTGCTCGCGCCGCGAAGCCGACCGCCTGATCGGCGAAGGCCGCGTCACCGTCAACGGCATCCGCGCCCGCGTTGGCGCCGAACTGGGCGAAGGCGACAAGGTCGCCGTCGATGGCCAGAACGTCGCGCAGCGCGCCGCCGGTGCGGCGAACAAACGCCGCCACGTCTACATCGCGTACCACAAGCCCGTCGGCGTCACCTGTACGACCGAGGCCGACGTCGCCGGGAACATCGTCGAGGCCATCGGCCACGAGCAGCGCATCTTTCCGATCGGCCGCCTCGACAAGGACAGCGAAGGCCTGATCCTGTTGACCAGCAACGGCGACATCGTCAACGAGATCCTGCGCGCCGAGAACAGCAAGGAGAAGGAGTACCTGGTCGGCGTCAACAAGGACGTGACCATGGAATTCCTGCGCGGCATGGCCCGCGGCGGCATCGCCATGCACGGCCAGACCACGCTGCCGTGCAAGGTCTCGAAGATCGGGCCGGTCGGTTTCCGCATCGTGCTGACGCAGGGCCTGAACCGGCAGATCCGCCTGATGTGCACCCACTTCGGCTACCGCGTAAAGCGCCTGTTCCGCAGCCGCATCGTCAACATCCAGATGGGCCACCTGAAGCCGGGGCAGTGGCGCAACCTCACCGACGCCGAGCTGCGCGGCCTGCTGCCGAACCGCGCGGAGTGGTGAGGCGGCGGCCCGAGGGCCGCCGCTTTGCTCAAGACAGTGCCGGTAGCACGAAGGCGAACACCGCGCCGGTGATCGTGGCGAGCACCGAAAAGACGTAAAGCCCGTTCGACCAGCGGCGCAGCCGCGTGCAGGCACGGGCCAGCGCCGGATCGGCCGGGCAGGGCGCCGAACGCGCCCGCCACAGCAGCACGCCGGCCACCGTAAGGGCGAACGCCGCCACGCCGAACACCAGGCCTTTGCGCTCCGAGAGCCAGATCAGCTGCGGCACGGCGGTGACCAGCCCGGCGAGGGTGGCCCCCGCACCGACGCTGACCATCACTGCCGGCAGCACGCAGCAGACCAGCGTGCCCGAGCTGGCCAGCAGGGCACCGAAGGCGCCCCACAGGCCCTGCTTCAACT
>JAIXTZ010000185.1 GCA_027483745.1 Lysobacteraceae bacterium | reverse complement strand
CCTGGCGTCGCTCGGCGCCGGCAAGTGGCAGAACAGCGGCGGCGACAAGGCCAAGTTCGGCCTCTCGCCGCGCCAGGTGCTGGATGCGGTCGACAAGCTGCAGGCCGCGGGCTTGAGCGAGAGCGTCGCGATGCTGCATTTCCACATGGGCTCGCAGATCAGCAACGTGCGCGACATCGCCAGCGGCATGCGCGAGGCGGTGAACTACTTCGTCGAACTGTCGAAGCGTGGCTGCCCGATCCGCCTGATGGATTCCGGCGGCGGCCTCGGCGTCGACTACGAAGGCACGCGCTCGCGGTCCTTCTGCTCGATCAACTACGGCCTCGACCAGTACGCCTACACGCTGTTGCAGCCACTGGCCGAAGCCTGCGCCGAACACGGACTGCCGCAGCCTAGGCTCATCACCGAGGCCGGCCGAGCGATGACCGCGCACCACGCGGTGATGGTGGTCAACGTCTCGGAAGTCGAGCGCGCGCCGGAAGGCCGCGTCGGGCCGGCGCAGACGGGCGAACCCGCGGTCATCCGCCATCTGCGCGAAGTGCAGGCCGAACTCGACGTGCGCCCGCCGGTCGAACTCTTCCACGAAGCACAGCACCACCTCGCGGAAGGCCAGACCCTGTTCGCGCTGGGACAGCTCGGCGTCGAGCAGCGTGCCCAGTTGGATGATCTCTTCTACGCCATCGCCCACGCGGTGCGTCAGCGCCTGTCGGCCGAGGAGAAGAGCCACCGCCCGGTGCTCGACGAGCTCAACGAACGGCTGGTCGACAAGTACTTCGTCAACTTCTCGGTGTTCGAGTCCATCCCGGACGTCTGGGCCATCGAACAGGTGTTCCCGATCGTGCCGGTGGAGCGCCTCGACGAGGAGCCCACGCGTCGTGGCGTGATCGCCGACCTGACCTGTGATTCCGACGGCCGCATCGATACCTACGTGGAGAGCGAGGCGCTCGACGCGTCGATGCCGCTGCATTCGCTGAAGCCCGGTGAGTCCTACCTGCTCGCCATCGCGATGGTCGGGGCTTACCAGGAGACGCTGGGCGACATCCATAACCTGTTTGGCGACACCGATACCGTGGCCGTGCACCTCGACGGCGCCGGCGGTTACCGCCTCGACACGCAGCGCCGCGGCGACACCACCGACGTGATGCTCGACTACGTGGGCTATCGCCTCGATGCGCTGCGCGCGCGCTATCGCGCCAACGTCGAAGCCGCCAACCTGCCGGAAGCGACGGCGGTCGAGTTCCTCACCGCGCTCGAAACCGGCCTGACCGGCTACACCTACCTCTCCGAAGAGCCGCTGGAGTGAGTGCCACCATGACGACCGCGAGCCACGATTCGCCGCTCCGTGCCGGCTTCATCGGCCTCGGGGCGATGGGTCATTCGATGGCCGGCCACCTCGCCGACCGTGGCCTGCTGGCGGTGGCCGGCAACCGCACTGCGGTGAAAGCGGCCGACTTCGCCGCGGCGCGCAACGGCGTCGTGGCGGCCTCAGGCTTCGCGGACTACGCCGGATGCGACGTGGTGGCGCTTTGCGTTTCCGCCGACGCTGATGTGTTGGAGAACGTCGACGGCCTGGCGGCGGTGCTGGCCGCTGGCGCCATCGTCATCGACCACAGCACGGTCGCGGTCGAGACCGCCCGCGAGGCGGCGAAGCGCTTGGCCGCTCGCGGCATCGGCTTCCTCGATGCCCCGGTGTCGGGCGGCGTCGAGGGCGCGAGGAACGGCAAGCTCTCGATCATGGTCGGCGGCGATGAGTCGACGCTCGAACGCGCCCGTCCGGCGCTCGAGGCCTACGGCGCGCGCATCGCCCTGATGGGGCCGACCGGCGCCGGGCAGGCGACCAAGGCGGTGAACCAGATCCTCGTCGCCGGCATCAACGAGGCGGTCTGCGAGGGCCTGGCCTTCGCCGAGAAGCTCGGGCTCGATCCCGAGCGCCTGCTCCCCACCCTGATGGCGGGTGCCGCCAGCAACTGGTTTCTCGACAAGCGCGGTGCGACGATGCTCCGCGACGAGTTCAAGCCCGGCTTCAAGTGCGCGCACATGGCCAAAGACCTTCGTATCGTGCAATCGATGGCAGACGCGGCTGGCATCCGCCATCCGGTGATCGACCGGGCGTTGGCGGACTACAGCGAGCTCGAGCGCCGCGGTGACGGTGAGCTCGACACCTCCGCCCTGATCCGGCTGAAGCGCTGAAGCCCCGCATGGCGCCGCCTCGCCCCCGTCTGTCGCCACTGCCGCGATGGGCGGCGGTCGCGGTCCTTGGGCTGGCGTTGCTGCTGCCACTGCCGTCCGCAGCGGCTCCCTCCAGTGAACGCGAACGGCTCGAGGCCTCCCTGCAGGGCGTCGCGGGGCAGGCCCGTATCGCCCCCCTGGTGGACCTCGTGGTGGCCTCGCGGCAGGAGGCCCCGGAGCGCGCCCTGTCGGCGGGGGACGAGGCGCTGGCGCTCCTCGCACAATGGCCGGACCCGGCCTCCGAAGTGCGCGTGCTCAACGAGATGGGCTGGGCGCACATGGTGCTCGGCCGCTACGACGAAGCGACGACCGTCGCCGGCCGCGGGCGTGCGCTGGCCGAGCGCGAGGGTGATTCGCCCGGACTCGCCCGCGCCCTGAACAACCTCGGCGTGATCGCGCGAAGCCGCGGTGAGCCGGGACAAGCCATCGTTCTGTTCGAACAAGCGCTAGTGATCGAGCGCTCGCTGGCGCGCCCCCGCGAAATCGCCGGGGTATTGAACAACCTCGGTGTGGCGCACGGCTTCGATCTCGCCGATTACGACACCGCCCTGCGCTACACGCACGAAGCCCTGCGCCTGCGCGAATCGCTGGGCGAAGCGCAGGACATCGCGTTGTCCGAGAACAATCTCGGCGTGCTGTATGCCCGGCTCGGCGACCGCGAGCGGGCCCTTGAGCACTACCAGCTCGCGCTGGCGGTTCGTCGGGAGCTCGGCGTGCCGACGCGCATCGCGGGAACCCTGCACAACCTCGGGGACCTCGCGCTCGACGCGGAGGATGTCGCCACCGCCCGTGCCCACCACGAGGAGGCTCTCGCCCTGCGGCGGCAGGCGGGTGACCGGCCCGGGGAGCTGATCTCCCTGATCGCCCTGGCCCAGGTCGGGCTCGACGACGATCGGCTGGCCGATGCGGCGGATCACCTTCGCGACGCCGAGGCCATCGCCGAAGCGCTCGACCAGCCCCGGGAGCGGATGCTCGTGGGGCTTGCCCAAGGGCGCCTTGCCTTCCGCCAGGGCGATTGGGCGACGGCGGAGGCCCGGATCCTCGGCGCCCTCGCGCAGGCCGAGCAGAGCGAAGCCCTCGAGGTGCAGCGCCAGGCCACGTTGCAGCTCTCCGAGGTGCAGGCCGCGGCCGGGCGCCATCGCGAGGCCCTTGAATCGTTCCGGCGCCACAAGGCACTCAGCGACCGCATCTTCGACGAGGAGCGCACGCGCCGCCTCGACGCCCTCGACCGCCGTTACGAGGCCGAACGACGGGAGCTGGAACTCGAGACCTTGCGTCGCGAACAGGCCGAGCAGGGCCTGCAGCTCAGCGAGGAGCGGACGACGCGCCTGTGGCTTGCGGCCGCCCTCGTCGCCCTTGCCCTGGTGTTCGGCGGCTTCCTGGTGCGTCGTCGCGAACTGCAGGCGATCAACCGCCGGCTGGCCGACCTGACGCGAACCGACCAGCTCACCGGCCTCGGAAATCGTCGTCTGCTCGAAGACACGCTGCAGGCCGATCTGCCGCTCAGCCTGCGGCGGCGCGCCGACGGCCAGCGTGCCGCGGACAGCGATCTGGTGGCCTTGCTCATCGACATCGACCACTTCAAGGCCGTGAACGACGAGCGCGGGCATGCCGTGGGCGACCGGGTGCTGGCGCGGTTCGCCGCCGTGCTGAAGGCCACCTGCCGGAGTTCCGATGTGCTGGTGCGTTGGGGTGGCGAGGAGTTCCTCGTGGTCCAGCGTTTCGTCGACCGGGCGCAGGCGCCGGTGCTGGCGGCGCGTCTCGCCGCCGCCGTGCGATCCGAGCGCTTCGCCATCGACGGTGAGGCCCCGCTCGCGCTCACCTGTTCGATCGGTTTCGCGGCCTTCCCGATCCTTCCGGAAGCCACCGCCCGGGACTGGGACGCCACCCTCGCGCTGGCGGACGAAGCCCTGTATCTCGCGAAGGCACGCCGCGATGCCTGGGTGGGCGTCGTGCGGCGGCTCGACGGCGAGCCCGCCACCGAGGGCCAGGACGTGAGGTCCTTGATGCGGGCCGGTGCCTTCGAACTGGTGCGATCCTTCGATCGCGAGGGCGGCGGGGCCCCGTAGGCCCGAGCCGCTGGCTGATTCCTCAGCGCGCCGGTGTCGCCGTGACGCCGGCCTCGGCCAGCGCCTTCTGCGCGGCATCGCGGGCGGCGACGTCGGCATAGGGGCCCAAGCGGACGCGATGCAGGGTGCGGCCATTGGCCTGCACGGTTTCGATGCGCGCCATCTGGCCGACCAGCGCCAGCCGGGCGCTCAGCGCTTCGGCATCGCCGGCATTGCCGAAGGCGCCGGCCTGCAGCTGCAGGCCGCTTGGCGCCGCCGGCGCTGCGGGCGTTGTCGTCGTTCCAGCGCCCGCTGCGGGTGCCGTCGTCGTCGCCGTCGATGCCGGCGCCGTGCTGCCCGGCGCGGCCGCCTCGGCGGTCTCGCCCGGCAGTTCCACTTCCTTCTCCGGCAGCACGGTGTAGAAGTCGTAGGTCGGCTTCGGCGCTTCCGTCGCCTCTTCCGGCTCCTGTGCGACCGGCTCGGCGTCGCGGCGCGGCGCCGGGGCTTCGGCCTGCGGGTTGGGCTGCGGCAGGATCGCGTCCAGCTTCTGCCGGTCGCCGAACATCAGGTAGGCCAGCGCGAGGCCGAGGCCCAGTGCGAGGCCGGTGACGAGGATCAGGCCGGTCTTCAGGCCGCCGCCGCGCTTCGCCTGCGATTTGCCACCGCGCTTCGCTGCCATCACATGCTCTCCGGGGCCGAGACGCCCAGCAGGCCGAGGCCGTTCGCCAGCACCTGGCGGGTCGCCGCGGCGAGGCCGAGGCGCGCATGGCGCAGCTCCTCGTCGGCGATCAGGATCGGCTGGGCGTTGTAGAAGGCGTGGAAGCTGGCCGCGAGCTCGCGCAGGTAGTTCGCGACGATCTGCGGGCCGCGGTGCTGCGCGGCGGCCTGCACGACCTCCGGGAAGCGCATCAGCTCGGTGATCAGCGCGTTTTCCTGCGGCTCGACCAGCTTCGCGCGCGCGGCCTCTGCCGCCGTGCGGTTCCACGCATAGCCCTTCTCGGCGGCCTGCCGGAAGATCGAGGCGATGCGCGCGTGCGCGTACTGGATGTAATAGACCGGGTTCTCGTTCGACTCGCTCTTGGCGAGGTCGAGGTCGAAGTCGAGGTGCTGGTCGTTGCCGCGCATCACGTAGAAGAAGCGCGCCGCGTCGGTACCCACTTCCTCGCGCAGTTCGCGCAGGGTGACGAAGCTGCCGGCGCGGGTCGACATCTGCACGCGCTCGCCGCCGCGGAACAGGATGGCGAACTGCACGAGTTCGATGTCGATCTTCGACGGGTCGAGGCCCAGGCCCTGCGCCGCGGCCTTCAGGCGGGCGATGTAGCCGTGGTGGTCGGCGCCGAAGATGTAGATGGCGCGCTCGAAGCCACGCTCGAACTTGCTCAGCAGGTAGCCGAGGTCGGAGGCGAAGTAGGTGGTGACGCCGTTCTCGCGCTTGACCACGCGGTCCTTGTCGTCGCCGAAGGTGGTCGCGCGGAACCACAGCGCACCGTCCTGCTCGTACAGGTGGCCGTTGGCCTGCAGCGTGTCGATGGCGCGCTGCACGTAGCCGTCGGTCATCAGCGAGCGCTCGCTGAAGAAGTTGTCATGGACGACGCCGAAGCCCTTCAGGTCGTCCTTGATGTCCGCCAGGCACCATGACAGCCCGGCGTCGAACACCTTGCGGTAGTCGGCCTCGCCCAGCAGCGCCTTGGCGCGGGCGATCAGGCCGTCGACGTGGGCTTCCTTGTCGCCGCCCTGCGATTCGTCCGCTGGCAGGCCGTCCATCACTTCGGTGGCGCCGCGCTTGAACGCATCACCGACCTTGCCGCGCAGCTTGCGCGCGATCTCGATGACGTAGTCGCCCTTGTAGCCGTTGTCCGGGAAGCGAAGGGCCACGCCGGCCAGCTCGTGGTAACGCACCCACACCGAGACGGCGAGGATGTCCATCTGCCGGCCGGCGTCGTTGACGTAGTACTCGCGCTGCACGGTGTGGCCGGCCGCCTCGAGCAGGGTGGCGACGGTGGCGCCATAGGCGGCGCCGCGGCCATGGCCGACGTGCAGCGGGCCGTTCGGGTTGGCCGAGACGAACTCGACGGTGACCGATTCGAGCGAGCCCGGATCGCCGCGACCATAGGCTTCCCCCTGCTCGAAGACTTTGCGGATCGTCGCCAGGCGGCAGCCCTGCGAGATGTGGAAATTCAGGAAGCCGGGGCCGGCGATGTCGACCTTGGCCACGTGCTGCGACTTCGGCAGCGCGTCGACAAGGGCCTGCGCGGCGTCGCGCGGCTTCATCCCGGCCGGTTTGGCCAGCATCAGGGCGAGGTTGGTCGCGTAGTCGCCGTGTTCCGGCGTCTTGGTGCGGTCGATGACGACTTCGGGGAGGACGAGGTCCGCCGGCAGGCGGCCATGGCGACGGAGGTCGAGCAGGGCCTGGGCAAGCAGTTCGCGGAGGTGTTCTTTCACGGCGGGTTCCGGGGTGGCCGGCGGGGCCGGTCCGACATCGAGGCGCGGCGCGGGCCCGGGGGCCCGCTCGCATGCGGTCGCGAAGTTTACCGGAAGGCCGGCAGGGCGGCCGAACTGCAACCTGACCGTCAAGAAAGCCTCGTCGGGCTGTCATCGACGGGGCCGAGCATGGCGGCGCTCGACGGCGACCGGCCGTCGCCGGCCCGCTTCCCGACTTCTGGAGTCCCGCAATGCCCGCCACGACCCGCCTCACCCGACTCGCGCTGGCCAGCGCCATCACGCTTGCCGCCGCCCAGGCCCACGCCTCGGTGCGTCTGTCCGAAGCCTTCGACGGCGCCTACTTCGATCCGGCGGCCTCCGGTCGCGGCGTGCTGGTGGACTGGATCCCGAACGCCAACCGGGCGGGCGGCACGTTCTTCGCCGCGGACTTCGTCTACGACGCCGCGGGCAATCCGTTCTGGATCTCCCTGCAGCAGGACTGGTCGGAGTTCCAGTTTTCCTCCGCCTCGGTGCCCGTGTTCCGCAACGCCGCCGGCACGTGGGCCACGCCGGGCGCCCAGACGGTGACGCGCATTGGTACCGCGGCGGTCACGGTGAACAGCTGCAACTCGATCACCATCGCCTACACGATGGATGCCGCCTCGGGCCTGCCGAACCGCATCCAGACGCTGCAGCGCCTGGGTAGCGCCGACGGAGCCTCCTGCGCCTACCAGCAGGCCTTCACCGCCTGCCCGTCCTTCGCGACGGCCGCCCCGGCCTATGGCACGCGCGCCTGCCAGCTCCCGGCCACGATCACCGGCGACCAGACGCTGACCAACAACATCACCTGGGTGATGAACGGCAAGGTGCAGGTCGGCACCGACGTCGGGCAAGGCGGGACGGCCGCCACCCTGCGCATCCAGCCGGGCACGCTGCTCGTCTCGACGGGTGCCAGCGCCAACTCGTTTGACCATCTCGCGGTCAATCGCGGCTCGAAGATCTTCGCCGAGGGCTCCCGCGACTTCCCGATCATCATGACGACCGCGAACGAGCTGCTGGGCGCGCCGTCCGCGCCGGCTCCGGGCCAGCTGGGTGGCCTCGTGCTCTCGGGCAGTGCGCCCGCCAACTGCAACCCGAACTGCGTGGCCGAATGGGACAGCACCAACCGCTATGGCGGCAACAACGCGCGGGACAGCAGCGGCGTCGTGCGCTACATGCAGGTCCGCTACTCGGGCTACATCTTCACCACGAACCGCGAGCTCAACGCCTTCACGTTCAACGGCGTCGGTTCGGGCACGACGCTGGAATACCTGCAGGCCTTCCGCGGCCAGGACGACGGCTTTGAATGGTTCGGCGGCACGGCGAACGTCCGCTACGCCCTGGTGACCTGCGGCGGCGACGACGGCTTCGACTGGGATGAGGGCTTCACCGGCAAGCTGCAGTTCGGCGTGGTCGACCAGCGCGGCTGCCCGGGTTCCAACCACGGCTTCGAGCTGTCGAACAGCCCGACGAACGTCGACGCCAACCCGCGTGCGCGCGGCACCGTCGCGAACGTGACCGTCCTCGGCCCGTCGGCGGTCACCGGCAGCGACGGCCTGCTGGTCAACAGTGGTTCGGGCGGCAACTTCTACAACATGATCATCGCCGGGTTCCCGCGCGCCTGCGTGGCGTTCGACGGCGTGGCGACCGAAGCGGCGGCCGGCAATCCGGACGTCGGGCTGACGGGTGTTCTGACCGGCAACAACATCAAAGTCGCCGGCTGCGCGGCCAACACCCGGACCGGTACGGGCCTGTCGACGAACTTCGCCCAGCGCTGGTTCTCGTCGCAGTCGGGGAACGAGGTCCTGGCCGCGTCCCCGCTCGCCGCCGGCAGCGTCCTGCCGAACGGCAATGCGCCGGCCGGCGTGTTCCCGCCGAGCGGTGCGGCTCCGAGCGTGAACGACTGGTTCGTCCCGACCGATTACGTGGGCGCGTTCCGCAGCAATTCGGACAACGACAACTGGACCCTCGGCTGGTCGCGTCCGTTCAATCCCTGATCCCGAGCACCGCGGCAAGAAGAAGGGCCGGCGAGCGATCGCCGGCCCTTCCGTTTCCCCGGGCACGAGGGCCTCGGGCTCAGGGCGCCTCCGCAACGATGTCGCGGAATGCCGCGATCACCGCGTGGCCGGATGCGGTCGCCGCCGTCGCGGCAGGAAAGCGCTCGCGCAAGCGCCGCCCGGTGTCGCGGACGCGCGCCGCGTTCGCATCGCGTTGGGCGCCGAAGGTGGCGCGGCCCTCCCGCGAAGCAAAGCGCTGCAGGACGAACACGTAGCGCTCCTGCCCTTCCGTGAGGAAGCCGAGGCAGCTGGGGCCTGAAGCCGGGTCGTCCAACGCGCGACCGGCCCGATACTGGATCTCGCTGGCCAGGGCCACCGCGCTCTGGGCGAAATCGATGTAAGGCGACGCGACGTTGCTGGTGTCGATGTCCGCCGCCATGCGGGCCAGGTGCTCGGCCTCCGCCGCGATCGGGTCGTCGCGCCAGCCCGGCTCCGTGGCGTCCAACCACCCCGCCAGTCGATGGGCAAAGGCGCCCTGCGGCTGCGCGCCCTCGTCGTTGCCGACGGCGAAGGTGCTGCCGGCGATGGCGAAGCGCAGCATCGTGCGCAGCGCGGTGCCGTCGAGTCCGGCGGCATCGAGGAGGCGCTCGGTTTCGGCGAGGCTGGCCGCCTCGTTCGCACCGATCGGATCGTCCTCGTGGCGACGGATCTCGCGCTGGCGCAGGTCGTGGCAGGCGCAGAACAGCACCAGCGCCTCGCGCCCTACGGCCGACGGGCGCGCATGGGCGAGCAGGGCGGGCAGCTTGTCCTCCAAGAGTTCCAGCAGGTGGTCCTGGTTGTGGTACGCGTGGCCGTCCTGACCAAGCGGCCCATAGCGCATCGCCATGCGCACCACCGCGACACTCGAGGCTTCGACCACGGCAGGGGCCGCGACCCCGGCACGTTCGCAGGCGTCGGCGACGCGGCGCGCGTAGGCGCGGGCGCATGGGCCGAGCGCCGCGGTCGACAGGGCGCCAAAAGGCAGTGCCTGCTCGACGGCATCGGCCGGGTACACCAGACGGTAGTCGATCGGCATGGGCGAGCCCGGAGAGCGGTTCGGCCGGAGTATAGGGTCGCTTTTCGCCGACACGGCTAGACCCACCCGCGCTCGGCCATCGACACGGCGGGACCATCGCCGACGACGAAATGGTCGAGCAACCGCACCTCGACCAGAGCGAGGGCCTGCTTGAGCGCCGCGGTGAGCTGGCGGTCGGCCGCACTCGGCTCGGCGACCCCGCTGGGATGGTTGTGCCCCAGAACGACGGCCGCGGCGTTCAGCCCCATGGCGCGCTGCACCACCACGCGGGGGTGCACCGACGCGGAATCGATGGAACCTTCGAACAGCACCTCGTTCGCGATCACCCGATGGCGATTGTCGAGGAAGAGCACGCCGAAGCGCTCGCGAGGCGAGGCCCGCAGCCAGCGGCTGAAGTACTCGCCGGCCTGCCGCGGCGAGGCCAAGGCGTCGCCGCGGGCGAGCTCGCCCTGCAGTTGGCGTCGCCCCAGCGCCAGCGCCGCCGACATCAGCGCCGCGCGCGCCGGCCCGATCCCGGGGAGTTGCCTCAGCTCCGATGGGGAGCGGTCGAGCAGGGCACGAAGACCGCCGCAGCGGTTGATCAGGTCTTGGGCATGGGCGACGGCATTGCTGCCGCGCGGGCCGGTGCCGAGGAAAAGGGCGAGCAGCTCGGCGTCGGCCAGCGCGTCCGGACCTTGGGCGTGCAGGCGTTCGCGGGGTCGGTCGGTGGCGGGCCAATCGTGCAGGGTCATGGGCCCAGCGTGGCGTCCGAGGGGCGGATTGGCCGTCCGAACCTGCGGTGTGCTGGGGTAAGCTTCCAGCTCATTCTCGATGGAGCGCGGCGTGGCGGCATTGCACGGGGAACGGATCCTGCTCGGCGTCAGCGGAGGCATCGCCGCCTACAAGTCGGCCGACCTCGTGCGTCGCCTGCGCGAGGCCGGTGCCGACGTCCGCGTGGTCATGACGGAAGGCGCGGCGCACTTCATCACCGCCACCACGCTGCAGGCCCTTTCCGGCCATCCGGTCCGCACCTCGCTGTGGGACGAGTCGGCCGAGGCCGCGATGGGGCACATCGAACTCGCCCGCTGGGCGACCCGGGTGCTGGTCGCCCCCGCCACCGCCGACGTCCTTGCACGCCTCGCTCAGGGGCGCGCGGACGACCTGCTCAGTACGCTGTGCCTCGCTACCGAAGCACCGATCGCCGTTGCACCGGCGATGAACCGCGTGATGTGGGCGAACGCGGCCACGCAGGCGAACGCGGGGATCCTGCGCCAGCGCGGCGTCGCCGTGTTCGGCCCCGGCGCGGGGGAGCAGGCCTGCGGGGAGACCGGCGAAGGCCGGATGCGCGAGCCCACCGAACTCGTCGCTGATCTCGCTGCATCCATCGCCGAGGCCGCGACGCCGAAACGCCTCGCGGGCCGACGCGTCCTCGTGAGTGCCGGCCCGACCTTCGAGGACATCGATCCCGTGCGCTTCGTCGGCAACCGCAGCAGCGGCCGGATGGGCTTCGCGGTCGCCGAGGCGGCCGCGCGGGCCGGCGCCGAGGTCACGCTGGTGGCCGGCCCGGTGAAGCTGGCCACGCCGGCCGCGGTGCGTCGCATCGACGTCCGTAGCGCCGCCGAGATGCATGCGGCCGTGCTGGCCGCGCTGCCGGGGCACGATGCCTACGTCGGCGCCGCCGCCGTCGCCGACTACCGCCCGGCTGAAGTCGCTGGGCAGAAGATCAAGAAGGGCGCCGGTCCGATGACGTTGGTGCTCGAACGCACGGCCGACGTGCTCGCCGAGGTTGCGGTGCACGCGCAGCGCCCGCGCTGCGTGATGGGGTTCGCCGCCGAAACGAACGACGTTGCGGCCTATGCCCGCGGAAAACTCGCGGCGAAAAAGCTCGACGCCATCGCGGCCAACCAGGTCGGCGTGCCGGGCTGCGGCTTCGACGCGGACGAGAACGCGCTCACGCTCTATTGGAACGGCGGCGAGAAGACCTTCGCCACGGCGCGCAAGGCGGACATCGCCCGCGGCCTGGTCGATTGGATCGCCGACTGGCTGGCCCGCGCATGAGTGCCTTCGCCGCCGCGGCGCCTGCCGTCGACCTCAAGATCCTCGACCCGCGCCTCGGCGCCGAGTTTCCGCTGCCCGATTACGCCACCGCGCAGTCGGCGGGCATGGACCTCCGCGCCATGCTGGAGGCGCCGCTGACGCTCGCGCCGGGCGGCACCGCCCTGGTGCCCAGCGGTCTGGCCTTCCATATCGGCGACGCCGCGCTGTGCGCCGTGGTGTTGCCGCGTTCCGGCCTCGGCCACAAGCACGGGCTGGTGCTCGGCAACCTCACGGGCCTGATCGACGCCGACTACCAGGGGCCGCTGATGATCAGCCTTTGGAATCGTGGCAGCGCCGACGTCACGGTGCAGCCCGGTGATCGCGTCGCTCAGCTGATGTTCCTTCCGATCGCCCGAGCCCGCTGGAATGTCGTGACCGCCTTCGACGCTTCCGAACGCGGCGAAGGTGGTTTCGGCCACACTGGCACCCGCTGACCCCGAGCCCCCCATGCAGAACGCCGAAGCGCCCCGTCCGAAGATCCGCATCCTCAATATCCTGGTGGCGGTGATGGCCATCGTGGCCGGCGGATTGATGGCCTGGGGCGGCTGGTCCTTGCGCTCCGCGTCCGCCCTGTCAATCACGGCCCAGGACGCCCGGACGGCCGCCGTCGCCGAATTGCGCGGCCTGCTGGATGCCGAGCGTGCCAGCCTCGAAGCACAGCGGAAGCTGCCGCGCGTTCGTGAAGCCATCCTCGGCAACAACCTGGACGGCGCTCGGGCGGCGCTCGCGGGCGATTGGGTGGGCATCGAGGCCGTCGAGATCCATCCCGCGGACATCACGCCGCTGTGGGACGGCATCGACCGCTTCGGTTACGGCAAGTTGGGCCTGCTCGTTGCCGCCCTCGATCGTGATGGCGTGCAGATCGCCGTGGTGCAGGACGCTGGCCGGCCGTGGCTTGCGCTCGCCGCGCCGATCCCCGACGAGAACGGGCTGGTCGGCCTTGCCTACGTGCGCCGCCCGATCGACCTCCTGCAGCCGCTGATCGACCGCGCTGCGCCCCCGGGGGCTTACGCGGCTTTGCGCCAAGGGGGGCGTTCGCTGATCGAGTCCGGGGATGCGACCCTGTCCGAGGAGGCGGAACGCGGCGCCGTCGCGCTGCCCGAGAGCCGCCTGCGGGTGGTCGGCACGTCCCCGTATGCCGATCCCGGCACACTCGGGATGGGCGGGCTGGTCGAGCTGGTCGCGGGCAGCGTCGTCGTGCTGTTCGGCCTGGCCCTCGTCCTCGTGCCGCGCGAGAAAGCCGCGGCCTTGGCCAAGCGGCTGGCCGAACGCAAGGCGAAGGGACCGGTGGAGGTCGAGCCGACGCTCGCCGAGCTGCAGGCCGGGGGCAAGCTCGAGGTCGCCAAGCCCGCGACGGCCAAGGCGGTCGAGGTCGCCCCGAGCGCGCCGGAGTTCACCGTCGAACGCAGCATCTTCCGCGCCTACGACATCCGCGGCGTGGTCGGCCAGACGCTCAGCGCCGACGTCGCCCGCCTGATCGGCCGAGCCGTCGGCGCGCTGATGAAGGAGAAGGGCCTGCGTGGCATCGCCATCGGCCGCGACGGCCGGATCTCCTCGCCGGAGATGTCGCGCGCGCTCATCGACGGCTTGCGCATGTCGGGCATCGACGTCACCGACGTCGGCATGGTTCCGACGCCGGTCGCGTACTTCGCCGCGCACCACCTGCGCCTCGGCAGCGCCATCGCCGTCACCGGCAGCCACAACCCGCCCGACTACAACGGCTTCAAGATCGTCGTCGACGGGGAAACGCTCTCCGGTGGCGCCATCAGCGATCTGTACGTCCGCATCGCGGAAGGGCGCATGCCGGTGGCCGAGCGCCGCGGCGACCTCGACACCGTCGACATCGGCCAGGACTACATCGACCGCGTCGCCGGCGATATCCAGATCGAGCGCCGCCTTCGCGTGGTGGTCGACGCCGGCAGCGGCGTGGCCGGCGACCTCGGCCCTCGCCTGCTCGAAGCCAT
>JAIXTZ010000296.1 GCA_027483745.1 Lysobacteraceae bacterium | reverse complement strand
TCCGCACCTCGATCGAGACCTTCATGGAGCAGCTCGACGCCGACGAGCGGCTGCTGCACATCCTGCTGCGCGAGGGGATGGTCGGCTCCGACGCCTACAAGGCCGCCGTCGAGCGCGAACTGCGCACCTTCGAGGAAGAGCTCTGCATCGACCTCGTGCGGCTCTCAGAAGCCGGTGGCCGGCCCGTGCACGCGCCGGCCCTCGTGGCCACGGCGATGACGCGGCTGGTGTTCGCCATGGGTGCCACCGCCATCGACCTGCCGCGCGAACGCCGCGGCGAAGTCGTCGAGCAGCTGGTCGAGATGCTGAAGATGATCATGGTCGGCTCGCACGTGCTGGCGGAGCACGAAGGGCGATAGACTTCTCAGCCCCAAGACGCACGCCCCCATGCGCCTCGCTTCCATTCTTCGAACGGTGATGCTGGTCGTCAGCAGCGCCCTCGCTACCGCCGGCTGCACTGCCCCGGCCACCAACCCCTCGCCCACCGCTGCACCAGCTGAAGCCACCTCTCCGCTGGTCGATTTCGAACTCGGCCCGCACCGCTTCGCGCTGCCCGCGAACTACTTCGTCGACGGCGGCGGCCCGGACTTCCAAGGCAGCGTGACGCTGGCCCTGCACTGGCCCTCGCTTGAGCCCTATCCGCCCGGCCAGCCCTATGCCTCGTTCACGACGGGGCCGATGCGCAACCAGCGGGTGATCGTCAGCCTCGACTACATCGACCGCGTGCCGATCGATGAACTGCCGGAGCGGCATGTGAAGCTGGGGCCGGGGCAGAACGCCGACGATCCGGGCGAGAACCTCGCCCTGCGCGACCGCCTGCCAGACCGCTTCGGGCTCGAGCATTACGTCGTTGACTTCGACCGTTTCCATGCGTGGATCAATCGCTTTCCAGGCCACCGCTACGTGCCGAGAGACGATCTCGTTGGCCGGACGTATGACTGGTTCATCGCCCGCGACGCGCAAGGCCGGGTGCGGACGGTGGTCATGTGCGACGACAGCCGCGAGCCCGACGGTGAGGAGATCCAAGGCGATGCGCTCGTGGAGATTCCGGGCCGCGCGCAAGCGCCGCAATGCAGCGCCCAGCTGTTCGCCATGCCCGAATACTCGCTCGCGCTAAGAGCCAGCTACTCCCGACCGCTGCTGCGCGACTGGCAGCGCGTCGAAGCGACCGTCCGCCAGCTGATGCATGACGCCCACCGCCGCGCCCACCCCGCCCCCGAGGGAGCCCAGAAACCATGAGCCGATTGAACGACCAGGACCTCAAGGTTCTCCAGAGCTACGCAAAGGAAGGCAACCACGAGCTTTACTGGAACTACCTCGCGCAGAAGGACGGCGCCGGCGGGTAAGGCCTGCGGCTAGGCATGACATACACCACCGCCATCGACCTGCCGCGCGAGCGCCCCGGCGAAGTCGTCGAGCCGCTGGTCGAGATGCTGGTCGAGATGCTGAAGATGATCATGGTCGGCTCGCACGTACTGGCGGAGCACGAGGGGCTATAGACTTCGCCCGCCCCCCCCAGCAACGCCCCCCGATGCGCCTCGCTTTCATTCTTAGAACGGTGATGCTGGTCGTCAGCAGCGCCCTCGCGACCGCCGGCTGCGCTGCCCCGGCCACCAACCCCTCGCCCACCGCTGCACCAGCTGAAGCCACCTCTCCGCTGGTCGATTTCGAACTCGGCCCGCACCGCTTCACGCTGCCCGCGAACTACTTCGTCGACGGCGGCGGCCCGGACTTCCAAGGCAGCGTAACGCTGGCCCTACACTGGCCCTCGCTCGAGCCCTATCCGCCCGGCCAGCCCTACGCCTCGTTCACGAAGGGGCCGATGCGCAACCAGCGGGTAATCGTCAGCCTCGACTACATCGACCGCGTGCCGATCGACGAGCTGCCGGAGCGGCACGTCACGCTGCGGTCGGGGGAGAATGCCGACGATCCTGACAACAACATCGCCCTGCGCGACCGACTGCCCGACCGCTTCGGTCTAGAGCACTACCGCACCGACCTCGAAAAGATCGCGCTCGATCAGGGCCGGGCGATGCAGCGCGCGCCGAAGCCACCGGAGACCTACAGCGGCCGGACGTTCGACTGGTTCATCGGGCGCGACGCGCAGGGCCGCGTGCGTACCGTGGTCAAGTGCGACGACAGCCGCAAGCCCGAGGGTGAGGAGATCCGCGGCGAAGCGCTGGTGGAGATTCCCGGCCGCACGCAGTCTCCGCAATGCGGCGCCCACCTGTTCGCCATGCCCGAGTACTCGCTCGCGGTGAGAACGGGCTATTCCCGCCCACTGCTTCGCGATTGGCAGCGCATCGAGGCAACCGTCCGTCAGGTCATGCATGACGCCCACCGCCGCGCCAACCCTGCCTCCGAGGGAGACGAGAACCCATGAGCCGACTGAACGACCAGGACCTCAAGGTTCTCCAGAGCTACGCAAAGGAAGGCAACCGCGAGCTTTACTGGAACTATCTCGCGCAGAAAGAAGGCGCGGATGGCTATGGCCTGCTGGCGCTGGGCGTCGTGCGCAACGACAACATCCCGGGCGCCGTGGCCAACGCCTTCGCCAAGGCCGAAGCGCAGCGTGCCGGCGTTAGCCTGACCGAGCGCGATTGGAACGCCTTTGGCATCGACCTGATGAAGCTTGATCTGGAGCGCCGGCAAGTACAGCTCGAAAACGGCCGGCCCGACCTCGCCCTGAACCTGCCAGTCAAGGACGTGATGGGCGCCCACGACGACGCCTTCCGCAACGCCAAGATCCCCGTCAATGCCTGGACCCCCCGCGAGTACCTCGCCGCCGCGCACCGCGAAGGCACCCGCGAGGCGCCTCCGGGCGCCGATGCACGGGCGCGCAACGCTGCGGGGGACGCCGAGATGCAGCAGGCCTGGCGCGGCATGCTCGACGACGTGCGCGCGGGCATCGATCGCGGGGCGGGTACGCTGTGGGGCACGGCGGTGCGCTACAACGACGCGCAGTTCAACGCCCTCGACTACAGCGCACGACTGGGCGCGGCCTATGCCGCCGCCGGGGTATCGCGCTCGAACCAGGACCCCGATCGCATCGGTGCATCGAATGCCTACTACCAGCGCCGGGACGACGGGCGCTGGTTCTTCGTCAACGAAGCGATCAACCCGATGTCGCTGTCGGGGCGAATGCCGACCGAAGTGCGTGACGCCGAAACCCTGCGCTCGCTCGAGGACACCCGCCGGCTGCGGCTGGAGATCCGCGACCTTCGCGACGATTTCCATCCGCTCGACCCCAACGGTCGCAAAGCCCCGGAGGAGCGCCTCCGGGCCAGCCCGCGCACGCTCGCCGACGCCGAACAGCCTGATGCGCCCACATCCACGCGCCTCGCCGCGACGATGGACCAACCGAGCCATCCGGACCACGCGCTCTACCGCGGCGGCCGCGAGGCCGTCGAGCGCCTCGAGGCGGGCCTCGGCAGGGCCTATGACGCGAACTCGGAGCGGCTCGCGCAGTCGGCGACCGTGCTGGCGCGGCAGAACGGCCTGGAGCGCATCGACCACGTGTTGCTCAGCATCGACAACGGTCGCGGCGTCCGCGCCGGCGAGAGCCTGTTCGTCGTGCAAGGGCGCGCCGATGATCCCGCCCACCTGCGCGCGATGATGAGAACCGACGAAGCAATCGCACGCGCACCGGAAAAGAACGAAGCGCTGCTCGCCGAGGCACGCGAGCAGCAGGCGCAGCGCACGGCGGCGCAGCAGCGGGAGTTGGCGCAGCCCGAGATGCGCGAAGCTTCGGCGCGAAGCGTCGGCTGAGCGGGGCTCAGCCGGCGAAGCGCGCCGTCATCCAGTCGCCGAGGTCGCGGATCTCCTCGGCGCAGACCGAGTGCGGCATCGGGTAGCGGCGCAGCGTCGCGTCCATGCCGAGGGCCTTCAGTGCGTCGACGGATTTCTGGCCGGCCGCCAGCGGCACCACCGGGTCCTGCGTGCCATGCGCCATGAACACCGGCGTGGCGAGGCCCTTGGGCGTCGCTTCGGCCGGCGTTTCCGCCGCCAGCGGCAGGTAGGTCGAGAGCGCGACGAGGCCGAGGAAGGGCTGCTCGCGGCGCAGGCCGGCGGCCAGCGTCATCGCGCCGCCCTGCGAGAAGCCGGCGAGGAGGATGCGGTTCGCCGGCACGCCGCGGTCGCGCTCGCGCGCCACCAGGGCATCGACGTCGGCGATCGAACGGCGCACCCCAGCGGCGTCCTCGCGCACCTTCGAGAAGTCGAGGCTGACGATGTCGTACCAGGCGCGCATCGCGTGGCCGTTGTTGATGGTGATCGGCATCACCGGCGCGTGCGGGAACACGAAGCGCAGCGCCGGCCATTCCTTGCGCACCAGCTCGGGGACGATCGGCGCGAAGTCGTGGCCGTCGGCGCCGAGGCCGTGCAGCCAGATCACCGAGAAGACCGGCTTGGCGCCAGTGGTGGT
>JAIXTZ010000243.1 GCA_027483745.1 Lysobacteraceae bacterium | reverse complement strand
GCCTCGTCGGGGATGATGTTGAAGCGCACGCCGGCCTGCACCTGGCCGGTGGAGAGCACCACGGGCGAGCGCACGATGTCGGTCTGGCGCGAGACGATGGTCTGCATCGCCATCTGCACCTGCGCCGCGATGGTGACCGGATCGATGCCATCCCAGGGCCGTGCGCCGTGGGTCTGCCGGCCGCGGATCACGAGGTTCCACTCATCGACCGAGGCCATCGTCGGGCCGCTGCGGTAACCCACCGTGCCGGCCGGCAGCGCCGCCCACACGTGCAGGCCGTAGATGGCGTCGGGCGTCCAGTCGGCGAACAGGCCGTCGTCGATCATAGCCTTCGCACCGACGATCTGGCCGGGCTGCGGCGGGCCTTCCTCCGCCGGCTGGAACACGAACATCACTTCGCCCGCGAGCTGGTCTTTCATGCCGACCAGCACCTCGGCCGCGGCCATCAGCAGGGCGACGTGGGCGTCGTGGCCGCAGGCGTGCATCACGCCGACCTCCTGCCCGCGATAGGTCGTGCGCACCGTCGACGCGAACGGCAGGCCGGTGGCCTCGGTGACGGGCAGCGCGTCCATGTCGGCGCGCAGCGCAATGCGCGGGCCGGACTTCGCCCCCTTCAAGATCGCGGCCACGCCGGTGATGCCGAGGCCTTCGCGCACCTCGAGGCCAAGACCGCGCAGGTGCGCGGCGACCTTGGCGGCGGTGCGCGTTTCGAGCGTGCCGAGTTCGGGATGCTGGTGGATGTCGCGACGCCAGGCCGTGAGCTCGGGCATCACTTCGGCAATGGCGGCGTCCAGACGCGCCGATGGCGGCGACGCCGGCTGCGCGGAGAGGCCGAAGGGCGCGAAGGCCAGGGCGAGCGCGAGCCCCGTGAGCAGGGCGGAAGCGGAACGGGTCGGCGTCATGGTCCAGGCGGGTCGCTTCGGGGAGTCCGAAGCATACGCAGGAACCCCGCCCCCGCCGCAGGCAGCGGCGGCAACACGGCGTGGCCTGCGCAGGCAAGGAAGACATCGCCGACACCCGGTCGTGGCGCGACGCGGCCGGTGAACGCGCTGAAGGCCGGCAGCACGAGCTGGTGCGGCGCCGCTCGCCACCAGAACGCGGGAAGCCGGCCGAGGCCCGGCACCGACGCGGCCGGATGCCGATGCCCGCACAGGCTCGGGACGCCGGGCGGCGCCTGCTCGGGCTCATGGCAGAGCGCAACCCCGCGCTCGACGGCACCATCCTCGCGGAGGGTGAGGCCAAGGGCCGCGCTGCCACCGGGCAGCCGATGGCGTGCGGACGCCTCGACCGGTCGCAGCGCGCGATCGTGGTTGCCAACCACCGCTTCGACCTGCAGCGCCGCATGGAGGTCACGGAACGCCTGCCAGTCCTCGCGCCATGCCGCATCCTCGTGCAGCGCCCCGTGCAGCACGTCGCCGAGGATGAGCAGACGCGTGGCGCCCGTCGCCGTGAGCAGGGCGGCGAGACGGGCAAGGTCGACGGCGGTGCCGCCGCGCGGCACGGCGAGCCCGGCGCGACGGAACACTTCGCCCTTGCCCAGATGCAGGTCGGCGATCAGCAGGGCGTCGGCCGCGGGCCAGTACGCGGCGCGCTCGCCATAGAGCGCGAAGGCGGCGGACTCGACGGCGAAGGACCGCGGCGTGCCGACATCCACGTCGCGGGCGCTGGCCTGCAGCCGTTCGATCGCCGGCCGCTCAGCCACCGTGCGCTTCCTCGAGGCGTTCGGCGGCGTGGCGCACGCGCGCCGTCCAGTCCTCGGTGCTGAGCGTGCCGCGCTGCTGCTCGGCCCACAGCGGAAACGCCAACGGGGTGAGGGTGGCCGGTGTGGTCAGCACGAGGTCGGCTTCGGCGATGGCGTCGAGCGACCTCGCGAGGCGCGTGGCATCGAGCTGCGCCTCGAACACCTCGGCCTCGGCCTGCGCCAGCAGCACATGGCCGGGATCGTGCTGGCGAAGCACGTCGAACAGCAGGCCGCTGCCGGCCTGAAGCGACTTCAGGCTGCGCGGCGCCCGACCGGGCAGCGAGGGCGGCAGCAGGCCGGCGATGCGCGCCACTTCGCGGAACTGCCGTCGCGCCATCTCGGAGAGATTGAGGCTGGCCGCGAGGTCCTCGCGCAGGCCCTCGCGGTCGAAAGCGGCGCGCAGCGTCGCGACGTCGAGGGCCAGGGCCGCGAAGCCGCGCTTCGTGTGCGGGGCGAGCACGAAGCCGTAGTCGTTGACGGCGATGCCGAAGGTGTTGGGCGCGAGGCGACCCAGGCGAAGCGCCACCAGGGCGGCCAGGCCCTCGTGCACGTGCCGGCCCGCGAAGGGGTAGACGAACAGGCGCGGGCCCTCGCGGGTGGCCACCACTTCGGCCAGCAGGCGGCCCGGTGCCGGTAGCGCCGACAGTCGGCCCTGCAGCGCGCGCAGCCCCGCGCTGGCGGCAAGTTCCGGCTCGGCCGGCTCGCCCACACCGTCGAAAGCGTCGAGCGGCGAGCACAGCACGGCTTGCAGCCGATGCCCCAGCGTGTCGGACAGCGGCAGGGTGCCGCCACCCCAGCGCGGTACGGCGGTGGCCTTGCCCTTCGCAAGGCGCACGTAGGCCGTCATGTCGCGCAGCTGCACCAGCTCGAGCGCGCGGCCGGCGAACAGGAAGCGCTCACCCGGCGCGAGTCGCGCGATGAACGCCTCCTCGACGCTGCCGAGCCGGCCGCCCTTGAGCCACTGCACCGAGACGCTGCCGTCGGCCACGATGGTGCCGATGCCCAGGCGACGGCGCTGCTGCTGGCGGCGATCGGTGACGACGAGCCGGCCGTCCGCGTCGCGCTCGACGCGACGGTGCTCGGGGTAGTGCTGCAGGGCGCTACCGCCGGTTTCGACATACGCCAGCACCGCGGCCCAGGCGGCGTCGGGCAGGCCGCCGTAGGCGTGCGTGCCGCGCACCTCGGCGAGCAGCGCGTCGGCCTCGGTGGGTCCGGCGACCGCGCAACTGACGACGTGCTGCGCCAGAACGTCGAGGCAAAGGCGCGGCGGCGGCCGAGGTTCCAGTTGCCCATCGCCGAGCGCGCGGCGCAGGGCGGCGTACTCGACGATCTCCAGCGAGTGGGACGGCACGGCGATGACGCGCGCGGTCTCGCCCGGCCGATGCCCGCTGCGGCCGGCGCGCTGAACGAGGCGCGCCACGCTCTTCGGGCTGCCGACCTGCAGCACCTGCGCCACCGCCGGGAAATCGACGCCAAGATCGAGGCTCGAGGTCGCCACCACGCAGCGCAGCCCACCGTCGCGCAGCCCCTGCTCCACCGCGCGGCGCTCCGTCGCGTCGAGCGAGCCGTGGTGCAGGCCCAACGTGGCGAGGTCCTCGGGCCACACCGCCGAGAGCGCCTGGTGCCACAGCTCGGCCTGCGCACGGGTGTTGGTGAAGAGCAGCGTGGACGGCGCGGCGAACACGGTCTGGACGACGCGCGGGAGCTGCTTGAGCCCGAGGTGGCCGGCGAACGGAAAACGTTCGCCCGACGCCGGCAGCAGCGTGCGGAGATCGATCGGCTTCGGCCGGGCGTCGACGATGCGGACCGCCTGCGGATGCGGGCGCAGCGGATTCGCCGGGTCCGGGCACAGCGCGGCGAGGGCCTCGTCGGGGTTGCCCACCGTGGCCGAGACCGCCCACACCTGCAGGCTTGGGCACATCGCGCGAAGTCTGGCGATGGCGAGCTGCAGCAGCACGCCGCGCTTGCTGCCCAGCAACTCATGCCATTCGTCGACCACGAGCCAGCGCAGGTTCGCGAGGGCGTTGGCGGCGTCGGCATGGCTGAGCAGCAGGCTCAGCGACTCCGGCGTGGTGACCGTCCACGCATCAGCACCGCGGCGGGCGCGGGCGCGATCGGCGCTGCTGGCATCGCCGGTGCGCAGTCCGACGCGCAAGGGCTCGAGCTTCGGCGGCCGTCGGCGCGCGGGTTCCGCCTTCGATGCCGGGGCCGATGCCATCGCCTGCATCGCGCCAATGCCCTCGGCCGCGCCCTGCAGCGCCCGTCGCGTGTCTTCGGCCAGCGCCTTCAGCGGCGTGATCCACAGCAGGCGCGGCGCCGTGGGCACATCGTCGACGGCATCCCGGAGCGGCCCGCCGGCGACGGCCAGCGTCTTGCCACTGCCGGTGGGGGCGTTGACGAGGCCACTCAGGCCGTTCGCCTGCGCCGACCACGTGTGCTGCTGGAAGGGCGCGGGGATGAAGCCGCGCGCGGCGAACCAGCGCTCGACCGGATCGGCGTCGCACAACGCGGCCGCGGGGCGAGGACCGCGCCTAGCCATCGATCATCGCCTTCAGCGTCTCGAGGCGGTCGGCGTCCGCCGCGCCCTTGTCGCGACGCCAGCGCAGCATGCGCGGAAAACGCACCGCGACCCCGCTCTTGTGGCGTGGCGAACGCTGCACGCCTTCGAAACCGATCTCGAACACCAAGTGCGGCTCCACGGAGCGCACCGGCCCGAAGCGCTCGCGCGTGTTCGCCCGCACCCAGCGATCGAGCTCCAGGAACTCGGCGTCGGTCAATCCCGAGTACGCCTTGGCGACGGGAACCAAGGCGTCGCCGTCCCAGAGCGCGAACGTGCAGTCGGTGTGCAGCGTGGAGCGACGGCCGTGGCCGGCCTGCGCGTACAGCAGCACGGCATCCACGCAGCGCGGTTCGAGTTTCCACTTCCACAGCTCGCCGCGCTTGCGGCCAACGCGGTAGGCCCCGTCGCGGTGTTTGAGCATCAGGCCTTCCGCCCGCTGCTCGCGCGCGGTGGCGCGCAGCGCGGCCGCGGCTGGCCAGTCGGTCGGGTCCAGCGCCGGCGAAAGGGCGACCGTCGACGAGGCGGCGGCCGCCACGACGACTTCGAGGCGCGCGCGACGCGCGCGCAGCGGACGCTCGCGCCAGTCGTCGCCATCGGCTTCGAGCAGATCGAAGGCGACGAAGCGCACCGGCGCCTCGGCCAACACCTTCGCACCCGGCCGCCGACGCTGGATCCGGGTCTGCAGCACGGCGAAGGGAAGGGGCGCCGTATCGCGCCATGCCAGCAGCTCGCCGTCGAGCACCGTGCCGTCAGGCAGGGCTGCGGCCGCGGCCTCCACTTCGGGGAATCGACCATCGAGCCGCTCCTCGCCCCGCGACCACAGCACCACGCGCCCACCGCGACGGATCAACTGGGCGCGGATGCCGTCCCACTTCCACTCCACCTGCCAGTCGGCGATGTCGCCGAGGGCGTCGGGCGCGGCCTCGAGTGGCGAAGCGAGATGGAACGGGTACGGTCGCGCCAGGCGAGGCGACGCCGGGTCCGACACCCGGTCGGCCCCATCGTCGATGCCGCCCTCGGGAGCCACCAGCGCCGCCCACGCTTCGGCCGTCGGCGCCACGCCGCCGACGAGGCGCTCGGCCATGACGGCGGGCGGCACGGCCGCGATGTCGGCCAAGGCCTGCTGCAGCAGGCCGCTGGACACGCCGACGCGAAGCCCGCCAGTGAGCAGCTTGGTGAAGACGAATCGCGCGCTGCCGCGCCAGCGCCGCCAGCCCTCGACGACCGCCGCGCGTCGGGTGGGCTCGTCGGCGCCGGCCACCGCGCGCAGGGTGGCGATCGCCTCGGCGAGCCCGCCGTCGTGAGTCACGGGCGAGCCGTCGACGGCGGCATCGGCCGGGCGGTCGGGCAGCAGCAGGGCGATGGTCTCGGCGAGGTCGCCCACGTGCGCGTAGCTGTCTTCGACCAGCCACTCGGGGTGCCCGCTCTCCTCCCGCAGCCAGCGTCGCAGCTCGGCGCTGGTCGCGATCTTCCCGGCCTTGCCGCCGCCGATCTTCCCGCCGGCCAGCAAATGCACCGCCCACGCGGCATCGTCGGCCGGCATCGCGCGCAGGCCGCGCACCAGCGCGGTGCGCTTTTCGCCCAAGGCCGTGCTCGCGTCCAAGGCGTCATAGAGCGCGGCGAAGGCGAGCATCAGTTCTCGCCGCCCAGCTCGGTCTTCAAGGCCGCGGCGTCGATGCCGTCGTCGCGGAGCACGCGCACGAGCGCCTCGGTGTTGCCATGCGTGGCCAGGACGCGCCGCGCGCCGGTCTCGCGGCACGTGCGAAGCAGCGAGTCCCAGTCGGCGTGGTCGCTGATGACGAAGCCGCGGTCGACGCCGCGCCGACGTCGGTTGCCGCGCAGCTGCATCCAGCCCGAGGCGAAGCCGACGCTCACCGCCTTGAACCGCCGCATCCACGGCGAGCCGATCGCCGACGGCGGCGCCAGCACCAGCGCGCCGGCGAGGTCCTTCCCGCGCGCTTCGTCGGACAGCGGGCGCGTCGGTGGCAGCGCGATGCCGGCCTCGCGGTAGATCGCCACGCCCGGTCCCATCGCACCGTGCAGCAGCACTTCGCGGTCCAGCCCGCCCGGAAGCCGCGCCAACTCGGCGAGGATGCGCTGCGCCTTGCCGAGCGCATAGCAGAGCAGTAGGGCCGCCTCGCCACGCGCCGCGCAGTCGTCCCACCAGGCGCGGATCTCGACGGCGACCTCAGACGCCGGCCGCCAGCGGTAGACCGGCAGGCCGAAGGTGGCTTCGGTGATAAAGACATCGCAAAGCACGGCCTCGAAGGCCTCGCACGTGGGATCGTCATCGCGCTTGTAATCGCCGCTGACCACCCACGTCTCGCCGCCGACCTCGATGCGCACCTGGGCCGAGCCCAGCACGTGACCGGCGGGATGCAGGGACACGCGCGCGTCGCCGAGCACGAAGGGCTCGCCGTAGGCGTGGCCCGCGAGGGTTTGCGATTCGCCGAGGCGCCAACGCAGCAGGCCGAGCCCGGGCTCAGCGGCATGCACCACGCCCATGCCGGCGCGCGCGTGGTCGGCATGCCCGTGCGTCACCACCGCGCGCGGCACCGGGCGCCATGGATCGACGTGGAAGTCGCCCGCACGGCAGTACAGACCTTCGGGGGTGAGTTCGAGGAGCTCGGGCATGGCGCGCAGCGTGGCCGCCGTGCGGTCAAGCCAGCGGCAAGGCCGCCCCGCTCAGGGCGCGTCGGCCTCGAGTTCGACGTCGATCACGAAGGCGACGCCGTCGGCGTCCATCCGCACCTGCTGGAGCTCGGCTTCACCGGCACCGGGCAGCGCATCGATCACGGCGACCACGGCGTGGGCATCGGCATTGCTCGTCGTCCGACCGTCGACGTGCAGGCGGCGGGACGCCAGCGTGATCGCGGTGATCGACCGCTCCCGATCCGCCAAGGCACCGATCCGTGCGGCGAGCTGCTGCCACGGTGCGGCGGGCAGGCCGCTGGCACGCTCGCGCACGGCGAAGGGATTGGGACGGCCGGCGGCGTCGAACTCGCCGATGGCCGACTGCGCCACGACCTCGGCAGCCGGCAGCACGAAGCGTTCGTCGAGTCCGCCGAGCACGGTCCAATCTGGCGTCCACGCGGGGATCGGGGCATGCACGGGCCAGCGCGCCCAGTCGCGGAACGTCTTGCCGCCCAGCGAGATGGATTGCACGCCATCGCCGGCCCACAGCGGAATGGCGCTGTCACGCACCTCGTCGAGGCGGCCGACGAGTCCGCCCGATGCATCCCGCGCGAGCGCCACGCGGCGCGGCGAGCGCGCCTCGCCACCACCGTGATCCGCGTGCTGCAGCAGGACCAGCCAACCGTCCTCGCAGACGAAATCCTCGACGCCGCGCAGGGTCTTCGCCCGGAACGGCACCGGACCCTGCATCGCCATCTGTTCCCAATAGCGCGCCTCGCCTTGGGCAGCGATGGCCTTGGCTTGCGACTCCGGCTGCAGCATGCGCTGCCAGACATCGAAGGCGCCGCGGTCGCGATCGCGTAAAGCGACGGCCTGCGCGTCGACCTGCGCCGAGGTGAACACCCAGCGCGCCTTCAGCTGTTCGCGGTCGTTCGACAGGATCTCGAGCGCCTGCGGTTCGATGCGCCAAGTACCGAGCAACGGGCTTTGCCGCCAGGTGAAGCGGCTACCCTCACCGGCGTTGAAGGCGTAGAGGCCGCGGAGATCGGGGCAGCCGCCGGCGGTGTCCGAGGCGGGCTGTGGCGCGGCCCAACCCTCGGGCGGCGCATCCGCACCGGAACAGGCCACGAGCCCCATCGCCGCGACGAACGCGGCGATGGGACGGAATGGGACGATGGAACGACATACGGAGGGCGTGCGCATGCGCTATTCGTAGCGCAGCGCCTCGATCGGGTCGAGCCCGGCGGCCTTCGAGGCCGGCATGATGCCGAAGATCACGCCCACGAGCGCCGAGAACCCGGCGGCCGCGGCGATCACCCAGATCGGCACCGAGGCCGGGGGGAAGCCGGGGATCATC
>JAIXTZ010000199.1 GCA_027483745.1 Lysobacteraceae bacterium | reverse complement strand
GCCGACCGACGGCGCTTCCTGCTCAACCTCGCCTGTTTCGCGGCCTGCATCGAGGGGTTGTTCTTCTTCGCGGCCTTCGCCTACGTCTACTACCTGCGCTCGCGCGGCCTGCTGCACGGGCTCGCCTCGGGCACCAACTGGGTGTTCCGCGACGAGAGCGCGCACATGGCCTTCGCCATGGAGGTGTTGCGCACGGCGCGCGAGGAGGAACCGGCCCTGTGCGATGCCGAGTGGGCCGCCGACGTCGACCGCATGCTCGACGAGGCCGTGGCGGTCGAGCTGGCCTTCGCCGAAGACGTGCTGGCCGGCGGCATGGCCGGGCTGTCGCTGAAGGACATGCGCGAGTACCTGGACTACGTCGCCGACCAGCGCCGCGTGCAGCTCGGCCTCAAGGCCAAGACCGGGGCGCGGAATCCGTTCCCCTTCATGGACCTGCAGGACGTGCAGGAGCTGACCAACTTCTTCGAGCGGCGGGTCAGCGCCTACCAGGTCGGCGTGGAGGGCGAAGTGGCCTTCGACGAAGCGTTCTGAAGGAGGCCGCCGCCGAACGCGCAACGCTCAAAGTTTGAGGTCGCGCCTCGGCGGCGTCGGTGGGGCCTCGTCCCGCAGCAGCCATCCCCGCCGGAAGCCGCGCGACAGCCACACCAGCACGGCGATCCAGGCGACGACGATCAGGGCGGTAAAGGCGAGGAGGGGCCAGAGCATCGGGATCGGCGTGCGGAGGCGGAGCGCCATACTCTCCTCTGCCGGGCATCCCGGGGATGTGACCGATCGACGCGGGCGGCCGGCTGCGACAAACGGTCGCATCCCCAAGGCGGGCGGGCTTGGCGATCATGCGCGCCCTCGTTCCTGACCCGATGCCGCCCATGCGCGCTCCGCTCCCCCTCGCCATCGCCCTGGCCCTTGCTGCCCCGGCGGTGCATGCCGCCGCCGCGACGCCGGCACCCGCCTCCACGTCGCAAGACGCCACGCGACTCGACACCGTCGAGGTCACCGCCGCCGCCCCGACGCGCCTGGAGCGGCGCGCCAAGGCCGGGTCGCGCCTCGACCTCGCGGTGGGCGAAACGCCGGCGTCGGTCGACGTGATCGACCAGGACGCGCTGCGCCAGCGCCTCGAGAGCACGACGGTCGAAGCGCTCGACAACGCGCCTGGCGTGGTCGGCTACTACAGCTTCGGCACCCTCAACGTCAGTGGCCGCGGTTTCGCCGGCGTCTTCAACAGTCCGGTGATGTTCGACGGCATCCGCTACCCCGGCTGGCAGATCGCGCCGCGCGCCACGCTGAACTACGCGCAGGTCGAAGTGCTGCGGGGGCCGGCGGGCCTGGCGGCCGGGCAGGGCGCGGTGGGTGGCGCCATCAACCTCGTGCCGCAGCGCGCCGATGGCGTGGCGGACACGCGGGCCTACGCCGGCTTCGGCCGCTACGGCACCTGGACGCTGGGCGCCGGCCACGGTGGCGCGATCGGCGACGGCGCGGTCCGCTACCGCGTCGACGCGACCTACCAGGCCTCGGACGAGCGCGGCTCCTACGGCTATGCGCAGGACACGTCCTTCCTGTTCCGCCACGTCACGGCCGAGATTGCGGTGCCGCTGGGCGAGACCCTGCTGGCCAGCGTTGCCATCGACCGCTGGCGCGACGATGCCGAGGGCTACTTCGGCACGCCGCTCGTCAACGGCCGCTTCGACGAGCGCCTGCGCGACGCGAACTTCAACATCGTCGACGACGTGCTCGACATGGACGCCCGCTGGACGCGCGCGCGCCTCGAATGGACGCCGTCCAGCGCGTTCCGTGGCCGCTTCGTGGCCTTCCACAACGACGAGCTGCGTCGTTGGCGCAACACCGAGGCCTACACCTACCAGCCCGCCACCGCCACGGTGCGCCGGGCCGACTACCTCGCCACCACGCACGACCAGGCCCTGCGCGGTGCGCTGGCCGAAGGCGCGTGGACGCACACCCTGTTCGGCCTGCCGCACCAGCTCGCGTTCGGCGTGCAGACGGACCGCAACGACCACGACCGCGCCAGCAACAGCCCGTTCCGCTTCACCGACACCGTGCCGCTGTTCCCGTCGAGCCGCGGCGCCTTCGTCAACCTCGACCCCTTCCTGCCGCGCACCGCGACCGACATCGCGCAGCGCGCCGGCTGGCTGGAAAGCCGCCTCGACGTCGCGCCGGGCTGGCGCGTGATCAGCGGCTGGCGCCACGACCGCACCGACGTCGAATCGCTGAACGTCGTTTCCGGCGTGCGCTTCGACCGCCGCTACGTCAGCAATGGCGCGCGCTTGGGCGTCACCCGCGCGCTGGGCGCGGACGGCATGGTCTACGCCAGCTGGGCCAGCGGCTCGGAGCCGCCGGCGCAGATCACCACGCTGGGCCTCGCCAACGCGCGCTTCGACCTGACCGACGCCCGCCAGTGGGAGCTGGGCTTGAAGCAGCGCTTGGGCCGCGGTGACTGGACGCTGGCGCTCTACGACATCGAGCGCACGAACATCCTGTCGCGCGACCCCGCCGACCCGAACCTGTTCCAGCAGATCGGCGCGCAGGGCGCGCGCGGCCTCGAGGTGTCGGTGCGCCTGCCCTTGGCCGAGGCGTGGACTCTCGAGAGTAGTGCCGCCGTGCTCGATGCCGCGTTCGGCCGCTTCGACGAGCGCGTGGGCACGAGCTTGGTGAGCCGTCGCGGCAACGTGCCGGTGAACGTGCCGGAGCGCCTCGCCACCACGTGGCTGCGCTGGCAGGCGACGGACGCCTTCAGCCTTGCCGCCGGCCTGCGTGCCGTCGGTCGCCGCCCGGCGAACACCGCCAACACGCAGTGGCTCGCCGGTTACGCCACGCTGGACCTCAACGCGAACTGGCGCACGGGTTGGGGCGACGTGGGCCTGCGCGTGCGCAACGTGGCCGACAAGGCCTACGCCACCACCGCCTACAATGCGGGCAACCAAGTGATGGTCGGAGAGCCGCGATGGTTCGAGGTGGTGTGGCAGCGTCGCTTCTGAGCCGGGCCCGGCGTCCCAGGCACGCGAGCAGCTTGGTGGTGCTCGCGTCGCTGGCAGCACTGGCCGGCTGTGGCGCCGCGCCCGGCGAATCGTCGGCATCTTCCGAAGGCGCGGCGGACGCCGTGGCCGCGCCGACGCTCGACGTGCAGCGCGTGGCCTTCGCGCTGGATCGTCCTGCGGCGCAGCCGAACGTCGTCGCCGATCCGGCGAGGGCGCGCTTCGTGCTGAGCTGGCAGGAGCGCGACGCCGAGGGCTGTGCGGTGCTGCGCACGGCCGTGCTGCCCGCGGGTGGCGACATCGGCGAGGCGCGCGACGTCGCCCGCGGCTGCGACTGGTTCGTCAACTGGGCGGATTTCCCCACCGTCGTGGTCGCCGACAACGGCGACTGGTGGACCTACTACCTGCAGAAGAGCGGCGCATCGACCTACGCCTACGACATCCGGCTCGTCCGTTCCGAGGACGAAGGCCGCACGTGGAGCGCGCCCATCACCCCGCACGACGACCGCACGCCCACCGAGCACGGCTTCGTCTCGATGGTGCCGATGGGCGGCGACCGCGTGTTGCTGGCGTGGCTCGACGGGCGCAACACCCTGCCGCCGGCGCCGGCGGCAGGGGACGATGCGCATGGCGCCGCGAGCGGCGGCCACGCCCATGCAGAAGGCCCGATGAGCCTGCGCTCGGCCGAGATCGGGCGGGATTTCGTGCTGCGCCATGAACAGGAAGTCGATGGGCGCGTCTGTTCCTGCTGCCCGACCGACCTCGTGCGCCGCGGCGCCGGTGCCGTGCTGGTGTATCGGAATCGCAGCGAGGACGAGATCCGCGATGTGTATGCCGCCGACTACCGCGACGGGCGCTGGACGCCGGGCGCGGCGGTCCGCACTGACGGTTGGCGCATCGAGGCCTGCCCGGTCAACGGTCCGGCACTCGCCGCGCGCGGCGAGGCGGTGGTCTCGGTCTGGCCGACGATGGCCAGCGGCCCCTTGGAAGTGAAAGCGGCGGCGATCAGCGGCGCGCTCGGTGCGCGCGTGCTCGAGGGCGGCGAGGGCGTGCTCGGCCGCCCCGACCTCGCCGCATGGGGCGACACGGCATGGTTGACGGTCTGGTTGGGGGCCGGCGCCGAGCGGGCCACGGCGCTGCGCACGGCCGTGCTCGACGCTGACCTGCAGCCCACCGTGACGCGCGACCTCGCCCTGCTGCCGCCCGGCCGCGGCACCGGCATGCCGCGCGTGGCCAGCCTCGGCCGCGAAGCCATCGTCGTCTGGACGGAGCCCAAGGGCACGGAAGGGCCCGACGCTCGCGTCGGCACCGTGCAGGTTCGTCGACTCCGTCCCTGACGGCGACATGCGGTCGCATGGGCGGCCCATCATCGACGAAGCGTTCTGAGCCTCACCCCTGTCGTGCTCCGGGCCTGTGGCGGCGCACCTGTGCCAAGTGGACGCCTGCCGCATCACGCTCGAACCCACGCAGTACGGCATGGAAGACCAGCGCCCCGGCGAGGCCATGCGATCCCAGGACGAGCATCGGCAGCAGGGCCTCGGGTTCGCGCAGCGACTGCCCGCCGCTCCACAGCACGTCGCCGCTGGCCGGCAAGGCTGCGGCAATGAAGCCGATCATCGCCAGCCAGAGTCCGCGTCGACGGGCGTTTTGAAGGATCAGGCCCGACGGAAGCCCGATCAGCAGAACGAAGGGTGTCGCGACGATGGCGGTCAACAGGGCGATCCCGGCGAAGTCGGAGAGGGGCGGCGCGGAGCCGCCCCCGAACGCTGTTGGCACGCCCAGCCACAGGAGCAGCCACAGGGGCTGCACGAGGATCGCGGCGAGCGTTGCGAGGGCGACGTTCATGGCTCGCCCCCTCAGCGCGGAATGGCCGGCGGCTCGTTCGCTTCGGGGCCGTAGTCGGCGATCCAGCTGCGGATCGTGCGGCCCATGCGGGCGATCATCAGCATGTTGAAGAAGTGCATGCCGCCGAGCACCAGCAGGGTCACGCCGATGCGCACGCCCAGCTCGCCGATCAGGTTGTCGTAGCCGG
>JAIXTZ010000311.1 GCA_027483745.1 Lysobacteraceae bacterium | reverse complement strand
GAGGAATCCGGCGAACTGGGCGCGATGCTGCTGAAGGTGGCCGACACCTTCGACGCGGAAACCCAGCGCGCCATCCAGCGGGCCTTGGCCGCGCTGGTGCCCTTCATCACCGTGCTGATGGCGCTGCTCGTCGGCGTCGTGATCATGGCCGTGCTGGTCCCGATCTACCAACTCACGAGTTCCGCAGGAGTGTTGTGATGCGCTTGATGTCCCCCCGCTTTGCCGCCCGTTCGCAGTCGGGCTTCAGCCTGATGGAGATCCTGATCGTCGTCGGCATCATCGCCGCGATCATGGCGTTCGCGGCCAGCCAGATCTTCGGCGGCAAGGACCAAGCCAACGTGCGCCTGACCGAGACGCAGCTCGAATCGCTGGCGGCGAAGGTGGAGCAGTACCGCATGGACACCGGGCAGATCCCGTCCTCGCTGGATGCGCTGGTCACCAACCCCGGCGCCAGCGGCTGGCTCGGCCCCTACGTGCGCAAGACCGAGGACCTGCAGGACGCCTGGCGCCGCCCGATCCAGATTCGCACGCCCGGCGCGAACGGCGAGTTCGAGCTGGTGAGCCTCGGTAGCGATGGCAAGCCCGGCGGTGACAGCACCGCCGCGGACCTCGTGAAGCCCTGAGGTCGGCGGACGTCGCGTGATCCGATGAAGGCCCACGGATGAAGCACGCGACGCGAGCGGCCGGCTTCACGCTGATCGAAGCGCTGGTCGTGATGGCGCTGATGGCGACGGCCTTCGCGCTGTTCGCCGGTGCGCTCGTCGGCGCGCTGCCGGGCCAGCAGCTGCGCGATGCCACGAACCGGCTCGCCGCGGAGATGCGCGCCACGCGCGCGCGCGCCGTGGCCACCGGCATCGACCAGAGCTTCGTCATCGACACGGAGGCGCGCACCTGGCGCAGCGGCGCCAGCGACCAATTCGCGGATGCCCTTGCGCCGATGCCGGGCACGACGTCCGGGGCTTCGGGCGGCGGCGTGCGCCGCCAGGGCGAGCTCGACGACGCTTTGGCACTGGGTGCCACGGTGGCGCGCGAGGAGCAGCCCGGCCCGGGCCTCGCTGCGATCCGCTTCTTCGCCGACGGCAGCAGCACCGGCGGGCGGGTCGTCGTGCGTCGCGGCGACGCGGCCTGGCGCGTGGACGTGAACTGGCTGACCGGCGCGGTGCGCGTCGAGCGCGGCGAGGGCGGGCGGTGAGCCCCGTGTCGCACGCGTCGCTTCGTTGTGCGGTCGCACGCCAGCGCGGCTTCACGCTGCTGGAAGTGCTGCTGGCCTTCGCCCTGTTGGCCGGCGCCTCGGTGCTGCTGCTGTCCATCCTCTCGAATGGCCTGCGCGATGTCGCCGATGCCGAGCGCCACGGCGAAGCGGCCCTGCACGCGCGCAGCCTGATGGACAACTTCGGGCGCATGGAGCGCCTGCGGCCGGGCGGCCGCAACGGCAGTCTCGACGACGGCCGCTATCGCTGGGTGCTCGACGTGCAGCGCATGGACGATCCGCTGCCGGCGCCGCTCTCCATCCCGGCGGAAGCGACGCCGGGGGCCGGCGCGGACGGCATCGTCGACGCCGGCGAGCCTGTGCTCTATCGCCTCGACCTCACGCTGCAGTGGGGCGAGGGCGGCCCGAAGCAGACCTTCCGCACCTCGACCTTGCGCGCGCTGTATCCGCTGCCGGAGGACCTGTGAAGGCGCGTGGCTTCTCGCTGCTGGAAATGCTGGTGGCGGTGGCGCTGCTGGCCACCGGCCTCGCGCTGGCCTTCGGCATCGTGCAGGGCAGCGTGCGCGCGTCCACCTCGGCGGAGCGCGTCGCCGCGCACAGCGACCGCGTGCGCACGGTGCACGGCTTCGTGCGCCGGCAGGTGGCCGCGGCGCTGCCGCAGCCGATCGACCCGGAGGCGGGTTTCGAGGACATCCGCCTGCTTCGGCTGTCGTCGGATCGCCTCGAATTCATCGGCGAGATGCCCGGGTATCTCGGCCGTGGCGGGCCCTACCTGCAGGTGCTGCGCCTGCAGCGTGGCGCGCGCGGCACGGCCCTGCTGTTCGAGCATCGACTGATGACGCCGGAAGGCCCGCTGAAGGCTGAGCGTCCGCCGGAAGTGCTGATCGACGGACTTGCCGAGGCGCGCTTCAGCGCCCGCGCCTTCGGCCCGGACGGTCGGCCTGAGGCGTGGGCTTCGGAGTGGACGCGCCTCGGCCAGTTGCCCGCCCAGGTGCGCCTCACCGCCCGTTTCGCCGAGCCGCGGCTGCGCTTTCCGGACCTCGTGGTGCCGCTGCGCTACAGCCTGTCGGGCGCGACCGGGGCTCTGCCCGAGGCCGCGCGGCGGGACACCGGCGGCGAGGGCGAGCAATGAGCTTGCGTCGGATGCCCATGGGCGCGTTCCGCCAACAGCGCGGCATCGCGCTGATCGTGGTGATGTGGCTGCTGGTGCTGCTGGCGGCGATCGTCGGGTTGTTCGCGTTGAACTCGCATGCAGAAGCCGTGCAGGCCTCGGCGGTGCGCCAGCGCACCGAGCTCGACCACGCCGCGGAGGCCGGCGTCGAGGCCGTCGCCGCCCGGCTGCTCGCCGTCGATGCACGTCGTCGCCCCGTGCCGGACGGCCGCGAAACCCGCTTCGATTTCGGCAACGGCATCACGGTGACCGTAGCGGTCACCGACGAGAGCGGAAAGGTCGACCTCAATGTCGCCGACGCCCTGCTGCTGCAGCGACTGTTCGAGGCCACCGGCGTGGCCACCGAGGAAGCCACAACACTCGCGGGCGCGATCATCGACTGGCGCGACGCCGATGGGCTCGTCAGCGCGGCGGGCGGCGGCGAAGAGCGCGACTACCGCAGCGCCGGCCTTCCCTACGGGCCCGCCAACCGGCCGTTTGCCCAGGTGTCGGACGTCCAGCGCGTGCTCGGCATGCGCCATGCGCTGTATCGCCGCGTGCGGCCCTACCTCACCGTCTACACGGGTCTGGCGCAGCCGAACCTCGCGTTTGCCGACCGTCCGGTGCTGACGGCGATGGGTCTCGCTCCGCCGGTGGTCGAGCAGATCCTCGCGGCGAGGGCCCTGCTCCAGCCCGGCCAGCCGCCGCCGGCCCTTCCGGGCGGCCTCGTGCTCGCTGCGGGCGGCACCGGCACGTATAGTGTTTCGAGCCGCGCCGCGCGTGCTGACGGGCCCAAGGCCGAACTCGAAGCCACCGTCCGGGTCGGCGCCGGGGGCTTTCTCGGTCAGGTCTACACGCCGCTGGTCTGGCGCTACGGACAACAGGACTGATGGCCACACCCCCCGCTGCCAATCT
>JAIXTZ010000230.1 GCA_027483745.1 Lysobacteraceae bacterium | reverse complement strand
GCCCTTGCCCGAACCGGGGGCGCCGAGGAAGACGAGTCGCATGACGAGGCTCCATAAACGATGACGCACGGCACCGTCTTCACCCCCAACGCGATACGGGGGGCCGCCGACAGGCCGTGCGGACGGGGTCACGCTAGCGGCCCCGGGTGGTGAAGTCAAACAGGAAACGCTTCAATGGCGGGCCCGGGCCGCAGCACGCGCGCCCCGCCCCACGGAGTGCCCCCATGCCGAAAGGCCACCTGCTCTACGCCCAGTCGGGCGGCGTCACCGCCGTCATCAACGCCACCGCCAGCGCCGTCCTCGCCACCGCCCGCGCCCACAAGGTGCCGGCCCTGTGGGCAAAGAACGGCATCCTCGGCGCCCTGCGCGAAGAGCTGTACGACACCCGAAAGCTCAAGGCCGCCGAGATCAAGGCCCTCGCCCATACCCCGGGCGGCGCCTTCGGCAGCTGCCGCTTCAAGCTGAAATCCATCGAGCAGGACCGCGCGCAATACGAGCGCCTGATCGACGTGTTCCGTGCCCACGACATCCGCTGGTTCCTCTACAACGGCGGCAACGATTCGGCCGACACCGCGCTGAAGCTGTCGAAGGTCGCCTCCGAGCTCGGTTATCCGCTCACCTGCATCGGCGTGCCGAAGACGGTCGACAACGACCTCGTGGTGACCGACTGCTGCCCGGGCTTCGGTTCGGCGGCCAAGTACACGGCGGTCTCGGTGGCCGAGGCCGCGCTGGACGTGGCCGCCATGGCCGACACCTCGACCAAGGTCTTTGTTTACGAGGTGATGGGCCGCCACGCCGGCTGGCTCGCCGCTGCCGCCGGCCTCGCCGGCCGCGGCGAAGACCAGGCCCCACACGTGATCCTGTTCCCGGAGAACGCCTTCGACGAGTCGGCCTTCCTCGCCAAGGTGCAGGCCGTCGTGAAGAAGGTCGGCTACTGCGTGGTCGTGGTTTCGGAAGGCATCCGTCATGCCGACGGGCGCTTCGTGGCCGAAGCCGGCGGCAAGGACGCCTTCGGGCACTCGCAGCTGGGCGGCGTCGGCCCGATGCTGGCGGCCCTGTGCAAGGACAAGCTCGGCGTGAAGGTGCACTGGACCGTGCCCGACTACCTGCAGCGTTCGGCCCGGCATCTGGCCAGCAAGACCGACCTCGCGCAGGCGATGGCGGTGGGCAAAGCCGCCGTGGAGCTGGCCCTGGCCGGCAAGAACGGCGTGATGCCGACCATCCAGCGCACCAGCGACAAGCCCTACCGCTGGAAGATCGTGCCGCACCCGCTCTCGGAGATCGCGAACCACGAAAAGACCATGCCCAAGGCCTTCATCCGCAAGGACGGCTTCGGCATCACCGAGGCCTGCCGCACCTATCTGGAACCGCTGATCCGTGGCGAAGCGCCGCCGCCGTACGGCAAGGACGGCCTGCCGGCCTTCGTCCGCCCCACCCTGCCGCTGCTGCCGAAGACCCTTCCGGCATGGTCAAAGTGAGTTGATGGCATCACCGGGGCGCTGGACAGCGCCCCGGACGTGGCTATCCTCAGTCCATCGTCGATGGAGCGTGCATCCGGCATGGCGGCTTCCGCGCAGCGCGACCCAGGCATCACCGCACGTCTCCGCGCCTCGCTCACGGGCATCGGTGGGCGGCTGCTGGCGTCGATGGTGGTCGCCAGCACGCTGATCAGCACGGCGGTCGCCGGCGTCGAGGTGTGGGCCGGCTACCAGGACGACCTGCGCGAGCTCGAGGCGGACATCGACCGCATCAGCCGCGCCAGCCTCGATCCCATCGCGCTCTCACTGTGGAACTACGACGACGCCCAGCTGAAGCTCCAACTTGACGGGATCCGGCAGCGGCCCTACGTCGCTGCCGTGGAAGTGCGTGAGCGCGGCGCCGGCGGCGCGGATGGCGCGCTCCGCGCCCGCGTCGGCGAGGACGCCAGCGGCGAGGGCCGCATCGAACGCCTGCCGCTGTCCTATCGGCGCGATGGCGAGAATGCCGACCTCGGCACCCTCATCGTCGAACTCGACGTCGGCGCGGTGAAGCGCAGCGCCCTCCAGCGCGCCGTCAGCATCCTCATCACCCAGGGCGGCATCACCCTGCTGATCAGCCTCGCGCTGCTGCTGCTGGTTCGCCAGATCGTCACCCGCCATCTCTCGGCGCTGGCGGACGCAGCGCAGCGCTTCGACCTGCGGGACGAGCGCGCGAGCTTCCGGGTGCGGCCGCGCGGCATGGGACCCGGGGACGAGATCGACCGCGTGATCGATGCGCTGGAAACCATGCGCAGCAGCCTCCACGGCGCCTACCGCGACCTCGCCGACACCAACGCCGAGCTGCAGGCCGACATCGCCGCGCGCCTGCGCGCAGAGGCCGCGGCCGACCACCTCGCCAACCACGACGCGCTGACCAACCTGCCGAATCGCCGCCTGCTGTTTCAGCGCCTCGCCCACGAGCTCGCCGTGGCCGAGCGCAGCGGTACGCAGGGCGCGATGATGTTCATCGACCTCGACCACTTCAAGACGCTGAACGACGCGCGCGGCCACAGCATCGGCGACGCCGTGCTGATCGAAGTGTCGCGACGCCTTCGTGCGAGCCTGAGGGAGATCGACCTGGTGGCGCGCCTCGGTGGCGACGAGTTCGTGGCCGTGCTTCCCATGCTCGGCGAGCTGCGCGAGCGCGCCGCGCAGAATGCCCAGAGCGCGGCGGAAAAGCTGCGCGCCGCGCTGGCCGAGCCGATCGTGGTTCGTGACGAGGTGTTCCGGCTGTCGGCGAGCATCGGCGTGGCGCTGTTCCCGGACGACGGCGGCAGCCCGGAGAACCTGATCAAACACGCCGACACGGCGATGTACCAGGCCAAGACCGAGGGCCGGAACACCATCCACTTCTTCCAGCGCGACCTGCTCGCCGCGATGGAGGAGCGCCATGCGCTCGAAACCGACCTTCGCCGCGCCCTGGTGGAAGGCGGCCTCGACGTCGCCTACCAGCCCCTCGTCGATGCGCATGGTGGCGTTCGCGGCGCCGAAGCCTTGGTGCGCTGGACCCACCCGACGCGCGGCCCGGTCTCGCCGGCGCAGTTCATCCCGCTGTGCGAAGAAAGCGGGCTGATCATCAACCTCGGCGACTGGGTGTTGCGCGCCGTGCTCCGCCAGCTCCAAGCCTGGCGGCGCGACGGCCTGCTTGGCCCCCAGCAGTACATCAGCGTGAACATCAGCCCGCGCCAGTTCCGCCAGCAGGGCTTCGAAGACCGCCTGCTCGCCGCGCTGCACGAGTTCGAAGTGCCGCCCTCGATGCTGGTGCTCGAGATCACCGAGGGCGTGGTGCT
>JAIXTZ010000328.1 GCA_027483745.1 Lysobacteraceae bacterium | reverse complement strand
TTCACCGCCGACCTGCTGCCCTCCGACATCCTCGGCGTGTCGGTCTACGACCAGAACGACCGCGGCTTCCGCTTCCATCCGGGTCCGGTGTTCACCCAGCTGCTGCTGGCCGACGAGATCAACCGTGCGCCGCCGCGCACCCAGAGCGCCCTGCTCGAAGCCATGGCCGAGCACCAGGTCAGCGTGGATGGCGTGTCGCATCGGCTGCCGGCCCCGTTCTTCGTGATCGCCACGCAGAACCCGGTCGATCTCTCCGGCACCTTCCCCCTGCCCGACTCGCAGATGGACCGCTTCCTGCTGCGTCTGTCGATGGGCTACCCGGATGCCGAGGCCGAGCGCGCCATGCTAGCGGGCCGCGACCGCCGCCTGATGATCAACGAGACGATGCCCCGCCTCGGCGCTGATGACGTACTCGCGCTGCAGAAAGCCGTCGACGGCGTGCACGCCAGCGACGCGCTGCTCGATTACGTGCAACGGCTGCTGGTCGAGAGCCGTCGTCATGCCGGCGTGCGTGTCGGCCTGTCGCCCCGTGCGGGGCTGGCCCTGCTTCGCGGCGCACGCGCCCACGCGCTGCTGCTGGGCCGCGCCCACGTCCTGCCGGACGACGTGCAAGCCCTGTTCGCTTCGGTCGCCGCGCATCGCCTCGTCGCCGACGCCGAGGGCGATCGCCGCGACGCGCTGGCGGCCTCGATCTTGGGAGCGGTGGCGGTCGACTGACGATGCCGTCCCGGCCCGACGTGCTCGAGCGCATCGACAATGGTTTGGCGCGCCTGCCCTTCGTGCGCGGGCGCAAGCCCGAGCCGCTGCCGATCACCCTCGATCGCAAACGCATCTATGTCCTGCCGACGCGGCAAGGGCTGCTTGTCGGCATGCTGGTGCTGGGCATGCTGCTCGGCGCGCTGAACTACAACAACAACCCCGGCCTGATGCTGGCGTTCCTGCTGGCGGCCGTCGTCCACAACGGCGTGGTGCTCGCGCATCTTCGGCTTTCCGGCCTGCGCATCACCGCGCTGCATGCCGAGCCGGTGCACGCGGGTGAATCGCTGGCGTTGAGGCTGCGTCTCGAGTCCGGCAAGCGGTCGCGCGAAGGGGTGCAGCTTCGCGCCGCGACCGGCGAGGCCGTGGACCTGCCGATCGGCCTGCACGTCACGGGAGCGGACGCCGAGGTCGAACTGACGATCCCAACCGCACGACGCGGCCTGATGGACCTCGGGCGACTGCGCCTCAGCACCACGCGCCCCCTCGGCCTCGCGCGCGCCTGGAGCTGGTGGCGGCCGCAGCAGCGCGTCCTCGTCTACCCGGCGTTGGAGCGCAGCGGTCCGCCGCTTCCTGGCGCGGCCAGCGACGGCGCACGGCAGCCTCGCGCACAGCGCAGCGGCGAGGACACCCACCACCTCCGCGACTACCGGAATGGCGACGCGCCGCGGCAGATCGCCTGGAAGGCCAGCGCCCGGCTCGACCGCTTGATGGTCCGCGAGTACGAAGCCGGCGTGTCCCGCGACGTCGCGCTCGAATGGCAGGCGCTTCGCCAACTGCCGCATGAGCAGCGCATCGCGCGCCTCGCGCGCTGGGTGGTGGAGGCCGAACGCGAAGGCCGGCGCTATCGCCTGCAGATCCCCGGCACCACGCTGGGCCCGGCACGCGGGCCGGAGCACCGCCACGCCTGCCTGCGGGCGCTGGCCCTGCTCCCGGAGGCCGGCGAATGACGGCGGCCGCGACACCCGTGGCCACACCCGAACTGACGCCAGCGCTGCGACGCGCGGTGGTGGTCGCCGTGCTGGCCGCCGCCCTGCCCCTGCTGCTGCACCTGCCGGAAACGGTCGGGATGGGCATCGGCGCCGTCGCCCTGGTGTCGGGCTGGAGCGCGCTGCGCAAGCCGCTGCCGCTCGCGCTCCGCCTGCTGCTGGTCGTGGTGATCACTGGCGCCGTGCTGGTGGGGTTCGGTTTCCGGGTCGGACGCGATGCCGGCAGCGCACTGATGCTGTCGATGCTCGTGCTGAAGCTGTCCGAGCTGCGCGAGTTCGACGACGCCAAGCGCGTGGTCGCCTATGCCTTGTTCGCGCCCTTCGCCGCTTTCCTGCAGGACCAGGGGCCGATCACCCTCGCCCTCGGCCTGTTAGCCGCGATCGGCGTGCTACTGGCGATGAGCCGACTGGCCGAGGCGCCGGCCGCGCCCAAGACGTTGCGCCGCGAAGGCGCGGACCTGTTGCGGTCGTTGGCCTTGGCACTGCCGCTGGCCCTCGTCGGCTTCTGGCTGTTCCCGCGGCTGCCCGCGCCGCTCTGGGGCCTGCCGGAAAACGCCGTGGCTCGCACCGGCATCAGCGAGTCGATGTCGCCTGGCGACTGGATCGACCTGCTCGCGAACGACCGCCCGGCGTTCCGGGTGCGCTTCGACGGCCCAACGCCGCCCAGCGACACGCTGTATTGGCGCGGGCCGGTGCTGACACGCTTCGACGGCCGCGAGTGGTCGCGCAACGAGTGGCTGGGCGGCTTCCCGGCACCGGCACTGCCGAGCGCACCCGCGAACGGCGGCATCGCCTACACGCTGACGCTCGAACCCACCGACCGTCGCTACGTCTTCGCGCTTGAATCCCCTGCCGGCTGGTCACCGGAGCTCGAACTCGGCTTCGACGCGTCGCTGCGCAGCCGCACGCCGCTGCGCGCGCTGAGCCAGCACCGGCTTCGCGCGCTGCCGCCGCAGCCCTACGAACCGATGCTGGACCGCGGCTTGCGCCAGAGCCTCCTCCGCCTTCCCGACGGCTACAACCCACGCACCCTGCAGCGCGCGCGCGAATGGCGCGAGGCATCCGCGGACGACCGCGCCTACATCCAGCGCGTGCTGGCCTGGTTCAACGCGGAGCACGCCTACAGCATCTCGGCGCCGCCGCTGGGACGCCACACCGCGGACGAATTCCTGTTCGATACGCGGGAGGGCTTCTGCGAGCACTTCAGCTCGGCCTTCGTGATCCTGATGCGCGGCGCCGGCATCCCCGCGCGCGTGATCACGGGCTACACCGGCGGCGTGCCGAACCGCGTCGGCGGCTACTGGGTCGTGCGACAGATGGATGCACACGCCTGGAGCGAGGTGTGGCTGGACGGCGAAGGCTGGGTGCGCGTGGATCCGACGGCCGCCGTGGCGCCGGAGCGCATCTACGACACCCTCGACGATCTCGCCGGTGAAGCGGGACTGGGTGGCGCTTTGCGGCCTGTATTCGACGTGGGCGACAGCCTGCGCGAAGCCTGGAACAACTTCGTCGTGCGCTATGACGCGATTCGACAGGCGGAGCTGCTGCAGAACCTCGGCTGGCGCGGCGCCGGCATGGCGCAGGTCGGACAGGCTTTCGTCATTGCCGCCGGCATCGCCCTCGGCCTTACCCTTCTCGTGTTGATGTGGCCTGCAAAAGGCGAGCGCGACCCGCTGCTACGGGCGTGGCGCAGCTTCCTAAAGCGCTGGTCGAAACGCGGCATCGCGAAACGGCCGGACGAAACGGCCGAGGCCTTCCTGCGGCGACTGCGCTCGGGGACGACCTCCGCCACCGCGACGGACGAGGCCGAAACCCTCGTGCGGCGCTTCATTGCCATTCGCTATGCGCGGTCGGCCACCGATGACCGGGCGGAGCGCGCGGCGCTCACCGAGGCGCTGAAGCGCTTCCGCCCGCGCTGAGCAGGTTCAGCCCGGTGGCCAGGCCATCGCGCGGCCGGCCAGCAGGTGCAGGTGGATGTGGAACACCGTCTGCCCGCCATCGCCGTTGCAGTTCATCACCACGCGGTAGCCGTTCTCGGCGAAGCCCTGCGCCTTGGCCCAGCCGGCGGCCGACAGCATCAGCCGCCCGAGCAATTCGGCCTGCGCCGGCGTGGCGTCGTTGAGCGTGGCGATCGGCTGCTTCGGGATGAACAGCACGTGCACCGGCGCCTTCGGCGCGATGTCGCGGAAGGCCAGCACGTGGTCGTCCTCAAAGACGATGTCGGCGGGAATCTCGCGGCGGATGATCTTGTCGAAAATCGTCTCGGGCATGGTCGTCTCCAGCGGTTCGGCCAGAGGATGCCAGCGCCGCGCGACGCGGAGTAGCCCGCGTCAGCCCGCCGCTTCGCTGCGTTGCCCGAAGGCGTGCGCCAGCGTCCCGCGATCGACGTACTCGAGTTCGCCGCCCAGTGGCAGGCCCTGCGCGAGCCGGCTCGGGGTGACGCCCGCCGCACGTGCCATCTGCGCGAGGTAATGCGCGGTGGCTTCGCCTTCGACGGTGGGGTTGGTCGCGATGATCATCTCGCGCACCTCGCCGGCGGCGAGCCGCGTGCCGAGCAGGTCGAGCCCGAGCTGGCGCGGGCCGATGCCGTCCAACGGCGAGAGCCGGCCCTGCAGCACGAAATACAGGCCGCGGTAGCCCGTGGCCTGTTCGATGGCGAGGCGGTCGGCCGGCGTCTCGACGATGCACAGCACGCTGCGGTCGCGCGAGGCGCTGGCGCAAATCGCGCAGACCTCGGTTTCGCTGAAATCCCTGCATTGCACGCAATGGCGAATGCGCTCGACGGCCGCCTGCAGGCGCTCCGCCAGCCGCGACGCGCCTTCACGGTCGCGCTCCAGCAGGTGGTAGGCCATGCGCTGGGCGCTCTTCGCCCCCACGCCCGGCAACACGCGCAAACCCTCGATCAGCTGCTCGAGCAGGGAACTGCTCATGCGCCCGCCGCCCGCGTCGTCGCGCGCTGGGGGCTCACGCGCCGAACATGCCCTTCATCCCGGGCGGGATCGGCATGCCGGCCGTCGCCGCCGACATGCGCTTCGCGGATTCCTCGTTGACCTTCGCCACCGCGTCGTTCAACGCGACCAGCAGCAGGTCTTCGAGCATCTCGGCATCACCCAGCGCCTGCGGGTCGACATGCACCTTGCGGGCGTCGAACTTGCCGCTCAGCGTGACGCTGACCAGGCCGCCACCGGCGCTACCGGTGACTTCCAGCGCAGCGAGCTCGTCCTGCGCCTTCTTCATGTTGTCCTGCATGCGCTGCGCCATCTGCATGGCCTGCGCGATGTTGCCCTTGAACATGGCTTACTCCTCGATCGGTCGGATGGACCCGTCGACAAGCTTGGCGCCCTGCGCCATCAGCTGCTTCACGACGGGATCGGAAAGGAAACGCGCCTCGGCATCCTGCTGGCGCTCGGATTTCTGCCGCTGCTGGCGGTCGAACAGCGTCTCGGCGCCGGTCGTCTCACCACGCGGTGCATCGACGAAGCGCAGTTGCGGCGGGCGGCCGTAGAGCGGCGCTAGCCCTTCGGCCAGACGGCGGACGCTGATGTCGGACTTCATCGGCTCGCCTTCCGGCAACAGCGCGAGCGTCAGGCTCTCGGCGTCACCGCTGACGAAGCGCGCATGCGCGGCCAGCTGCCCCGCCGGACCGCCCAGCGCCTGGCGCTGCAAGGCGCCCAACCAGTCCTCATTCGAAGCGATCGGCGCGGCGGCGGGCATTGTCTCGACGGCAGGTCGCTCGATCATCCGCGCCGCGCTGCCGCCCATCGAAGCCGCCTCGACGAAAGGGGACGGCGGCGGTGCGCGGGGCGGCTCCACGGAACGCGGGGGCTCGACCGCACGCGCGAAAGGCGACGGCGGCGCCTTGCGAGGGGCCGGCGCATCGACGACGGGTACCGCGACGCTGCGCGAGGATTCGGTAGGCGACGGCCGCGCCGCATCGGTCGAGCGCTCGCCGCCACGCGGTCCCGGGCCCGGGGCATCGCCGGCGGGCATCGGCTTGAAGGCGAGCATGCGCAGCAGCGCCATTTCGAAACCGACGCGCGGCGTCGGCGCCAGCGCGAGATCCCGCGAGCCGTTGATCGCCATCTGGTACCAGAGCTGGACCAGTTCGGCCGGCACCTGCGTGGCCAGCGCCTCGGTATCCACGCCGTCGACGGCGCGCGCCGCCTCGGGAACGAGCTGCTTCACCTGAACGGCGTGCAGCGCCGCGGCCACGTCGTCGAGCACCTGGGCGTAGTCCGGCGAAAAAGCGGCCATCGCTTCGATCTGCGCGAGCAGCGATGGGCCATCGAAGGTGGCCAGCGCCGCCAGCAGCCCGCCGATGGCCTGGTGGTCGAGCGTGCCGAGCATCGCGTGCACGGCGTCGGCGGTCAGTTGCCCGCCGGAGTAGGCGATGGCCTGGTCGAGCAGCGAGAGCCCGTCGCGCAGCGAGCCATCGGCCCCGCGCGCCAGCAGGCCGAGGGCCGCGTCGTCGGCGGGAAGGCCCTCGGCATCGACGATGCGGCGCATCTGGCCGTGGATCTGCTCCTGCTCCAGCCGGCGCAGGTTGAACTGCAGGCAGCGGCTCAGCACCGTCACCGGCAGCTTCTGCGGGTCGGTGGTGGCGAGCAGGAACTTCACGTGCTCCGGCGGCTCCTCCAGCGTCTTCAGCAGCGCGTTGAACGCGCTCTTCGACAGCATGTGGACTTCGTCGATCAGGTAGACCTTCACCCGGCCGCGCGA
>JAIXTZ010000319.1 GCA_027483745.1 Lysobacteraceae bacterium | reverse complement strand
CCAGCGAGCGCTTGAGGTTGAGGATGAGCTCGTCGAAGGCGGCGGCGCCGATGGGGTCGAGGCCGGCGGTGGGTTCATCGAGGAAGAGCAGGGGCGGGTCGAGGGCGAGGGCGCGCGCGAGCCCGGCGCGCTTCTTCATGCCGCCGGAGAGCTGCGCGGGGAGCTTCTCGGCCGCCGTCGAGGGCAGGCCGGCGAGACGCATCTTCATCCAGCACAGGGCGTGCATCAGGTCGTCGGAGAGCGCGTGGTGCTCCTTGAGCGGCACCATGATGTTCTCCAGCACGTTGAGCGAGGAGAACAGCGCGCCGCCTTGGAACAGCACGCCGGTCTGCGTTTCGATGGCCAGCCGGCTGGATTCGTCGTCGGCGAGGGCATCGATGCCGAACACCCGCACCGTGCCGGCCTGCGGACGGCGCAGGCCGAGGATGGCGCGCATCAGCACCGACTTGCCCGAACCCGAACCGCCGACGACGCCGACGATCTCGCCGCGGTTGACCGTCAGGTCGACGCCGTCGTGGACGAGCTGCGAGCCGAAGGCGTTCACCAGCCCGCGCACTTCGATCGCCGGCGTGGAGAAATCGCAGGGGCGGGGCTTCACCGGGACCTTGGCGGCGCTCACCAGCCCATCTCCATGAACCACAGCGCGGCGAAGGCATCGATGACGATGACCAGCGAGATCGTCTGCACGACGCTGGACGTGGTGCGCTCGCCAACGGAATGCGCCGTGCCCTGCACCTGCATGCCTTCGAGGCAGCCGATCAGGCCGATGACCAGCGCGAAAACCGGTGCCTTGGCCATGCCGGTGAGGAAGTGCCGGACCTCCATGGTTTCGTGCAGTCGCGCGATGAACATCTCCGGGGAGATGCCGAGCATCGTCGTGCCGATGGTGATGCCGCCGGCGATGCCCGCCATCATCGCGAGGAAAGTCAGCAGCGGCAGCATCAGCACCAGCGCGACGACACGCGGCAGCACCAGCAGCTCCATCGGGTCGAGGCCGAGCGTGCGGATGGCGTCGATCTCCTCGCCCGATTGCATCGCCCCGATTTGTGCAGTGAAGGCGCTGGCGGTGCGGCCGGCGAGCAGCACGGCGGTGAGCAGCACGCCGAACTCGCGCAGGAAGCTGATGCCGATCAGCTCGACGACATAGATCTCGGCGCCGAACTCCGCCAGCACCTCGGCGCCGAGGAAGGCGACGACGGCACCCACCATGAAGCTGAGGAGCAGGACCAGCGGCACGGCGTCGAGGCCCACCGACTCCATGTGCGAGACCGTCGAGGTGATGCGCCAGCGCCGCGGGTTCCAGCCGATGCGCAGCGCGGTCAGCAGTGCTTCGCCGCCGAACGCCACCAGCGCGATGATCTCCTTCGCATAGTCCTCGACCGTCCAGCCGATGCGCGAAAGCATCGCGCGCACGCCGTAGTCCTTGACCACGGCGCGGGGAGGGTTCTGGCAGATGTCCTGCACCGCGGCGAACAGCGGGGCGTGCTCCTCGCGCAGCTGCAGCCGGCCGCCGTCGGCCAGCCCCGCGCTCCGCGCCAGCCGCCATAGCAGCATCGCGCCGCTGGCGTCCATCTGGCCGATGCCGCGGGCGTCGAGCACGACGCTGGCCGCGTCGCGCGCGTGCGGCGCGGTCAGGCCTTCCAGGTGGCCGGCATGCGCCAGCGTCCAATCGCCGACGGCCTGCCAGCACCCGGGATGTTCGGGGCTCTCGCGCAGTTGCGGCGTCTCGGCCATTCGTCTCCTTCAGGCGGGCAGCAGCATGCAGCTGACGCCGGCGATGGTCAGGGCCACGCCGGCGAGCGCACGGCGGCTCAGCGGCTCTTTCAGCCAGACCCAAGCCAGCAGCAGGATGAAGACCGAGGCGCTCTCGTTGAGGATAGCGGCCACCGAGGCCGAGGTGAACTTGTACCCGGCCAGCCAGAACACCATCGACAGGAACTGCCCGACGAAGGCGGCGAGCAGCAGTTTCCGCCACGGCACGCCCGCGAGGGGCGGCAGCGCCGGCCCGAGCCGACGGCGGAAGACGAGGGCCAGCACCCACAGGCCGAGCACGGCGCCGGCCATGCGTACGGCGGTCACCCACAGGAGCGGCTGGGCTTCCAGCGTCCGCTTGACGATGACGATGGCGACGGCCATCAGCAGGATGGCGCAGAAGCCGATCGCGAGCCCCTTGAGCAACGCGCGGCCGCCGCCCGCATCGTCGGGACGGCGTTCCGCGACGAGATAGACGCCCAGGCTGACGAGGCCGAAACCCACCATTTGCACGAGGCTCAAGCGCTCGTCGAGGAAGACCACGCTGAGCAGGATCACCGCGGGGCTGTAGAAGTTGCCCAGCACCCCCATGCGGCCGGCGCCCAACTGGTTGAGCGCGCGGAAGTACAGGGTGTCGGCGACGGCGATGCCGATGAAGCCGCTGAGCAGCGCGAGGCCGATCTGCGGCGCGGTGAAATCGGGGACAGCAAGCCCATGGAGAAGCGGCAGGCTGATCAGGACCATGCCGAACACGAGGCTGTTCTTCAGCAGGTTCAGCTGCAGCGGCGGCAGCGTCGCGCCGAGTTGGCGGTACAGGATCACGCCCACGGCCCAGACGGCCGCGGACAACAACGAGAACAGTTCACCGAGGCCCATGCTGCCCATTGTCGTTGATGGGCGTGGCTTTCTGCCATGCTTGCGCGCCATGAGTGCCGCCACCAGCCCGTTCCGCCAGCGCTGCAATTTCATCATCGACCTCGCGCGTCGCCTGCATGCCTGCGGCATGTCGACCGATCGACTGGAGGGCGCGGTGCTGACCGTCTCGAAGCGATTGGGCGTACGCACCGAGATCTGGTGCAATCCGACGGGCATCATCCTGTCCTTCTCCAGCCCGCAGAAGAGCGACGGGGCCGAGATCACCCGCGTGCTGCGCCTGGCCCCGGGTGATATCAACCTCAAGGCGCTGGCGATGGTCGATGACGTCGCCGAGCGCGTCACCGATGGACGCATGGAGGTCGACGAGGGGCTTCAGGCGCTCACCGCGCTGGATCGGCCGATGGGGAACGAGAAGCTGGCGATCACGGTGTTGGCCTTCGGGCTGGCTTCCGGTTCGGTCGCGGCCCTGCTGCGCACCAGTTGGGTCGACGTGGCGGCGTCGGCAGCGATCGGGTTGATGATCGGCCTGCTCAGCGTGGCGTCGGCGAGTCGCCCGCGCCTGCATGAAGCCTCCGATGCCATCGCCGCGCTGCTGGCCACCCTGACCGCGTCGGCGATCGCCGCCTTCCTCACCCCGCTTTCGCTGCAGACGGTGGTCATCGCGTCGCTGATCGTGCTGATGCCCGGCCTGATGCTCACCACCGCGGTGGCCGAACTCAGCAGCCAGAACTGGGCTTCGGGCACCGCGCGCTTTGCCGGGGCGACGGTGGCCCTGCTGAAGCTGACGTTCGGCACCATCGTTGCCACGCAAGCAGCGCATGCCCTGGGCTGGCAGCCGCAGTTGATCAGTGCGCCGCAGCTCCCGGCCTGGGCCGAATGGGGCGGCTTGCTGGTCGGCTCCGCGGCGTTTGCCGTGCTGTTCGGCGCGTCGCGCCGCGATTTCCTCGTGGTGATGTCCGGCGCCTGGATCGGCTACGGGCTGACGCGCCTCGCGGGGCAGATCCCCGGGCTGTCCTCGGAGGCTTTCGCGGGGGGCGTATTTCTCGCTGGCCTCGGCGTGGCCATGGTGTCGAACGCCTTCGGCCGCATCTTCCGCCGGCCGGGCGCACTGCTGCGGGTCTCCGGCATCATCCTGCTGGTCCCGGGCAGCGTGGGCTTCCGCAGCCTCAGCTTCGTGCTCGAGCGCGACGTCGTCTTGGGGCTGGATACGGCCGTGGCGGTGTTGAGCGCTCTGATCGCCATCGTCGCCGGCCTGCTGTTCGGCAACCTGCTGGTTCCGCCGCGCCGATACCTCTGAAGACGACGACGCCGGCGCGAGGCCGGCGTCGTGGGCTCCGTCAAGCCGCGGGCGGCGATCAGATCGCGAAGTCCTCGCGCTTGCGTCCCTTGGCGATCTCTTCGCTCATCCACTTCGGCAGGATGCCGCGTCCCGACCAGGTCTGGCCGGACTCGGGGTGCCGATACTTCGCGGCGACCTTGGTGCCCTTGGTGGCCGACTTGCGCGTTTTCGGCGCGGCATTCGGCTTGGCCGACTTCTTCGCCCGCGCAGGGGCCGAGCCCGGACCCGCGCCGAACAGTTCATCCAAGGTCCAGCCGTGCTTCTTCGCGACCGTGGCCAGGGCTTTGCGGACTTCGGCGACCGGGCTGCGCTTGGCCAGACGTTGCTTGCGCTGCTTCGCCTTGCTGATCAGCGCGTCCAATTCTTTCGGCGACAGCCCTTCCAGGTCGACGGCCATTCGGTGTCCTCACGGGTAAACGGATGGGGTGGGCCGGAAATCAACGGCGCCCTCGGATACTAGTCATCCGTCACGAAAATGGAAACGCCGCGGCGCGTGCATGGGCGAGGCGACGGCTCGGTTCCGCCCCGGGCACCTGTTGGCCGATCTGTGCGGCCGGTCACGAATGACAGCGTTATCATCGCCCATAGTCCCGCCCATCGTGCGGGGCCCGTGCCCCATCCCCCCCGGTCCCGTGGACACGGCCCCCGACACGAACGTGATCCAGCCTTTGCGCGCACTCCCGCACCCGTCCAATGGGGGCGTCTGTGACGCGCATCGACTCATGGTCCCCCCGACACGGCGTCTTCGCCGTGGCGGATTCCCCCCGCAGTGAGCATCGATCAGGAGCACCACGCACCATGCGTACCGAGGCATTCAACGTCCGTCCACTTGCGAGCCTTGTTTTGCTCGTTCCTCTGCTTGCGCCCTCCGAAGCGGGCGCCCATGGGCTGATGGAGGAGCCGGCGTCGCGAAACTGGTTCTGCGGCGCCGTCACCAAGCCCGACCAGGTGGCCAATGGCACCGCGGCCTACCCCGTCTGCCGCGGCGCGTTCGCGTCCGACCCGAACGGCGGCTACTCGTTCATGAGCGTGTTGACCCATGCGCGCGGCCGGGCGGTCGTGAACCCCTTGCCGCGGCACGTGTGCGGCTTCGGCAGCGAGACGTGGCAGGGCGGCGCCACCCCCTGGGACCAGCCCATCGATTGGCCGACCAATGCCATGCAGAGCGGCCGGAACAAGATCACCTGGAACATCTCGTGGGGTCCTCATTTCGATGACACGGAAGAGTTCCGCTACTGGATCACCAAGCCGGACTTCGTCTACCGGGTCGGGACGCCCCTGAGCTGGAGCGATTTCGAGGCGGCGCCCTTCTGCAGCCTGCAGTACCGCGACAACAATCCCGGTGCATCGCCCGACGTGGTGGCCCGCAAGGCGGAGCAGCGCTTCGACACGTATTGCACCGTGCCCGCGCGCCAAGGCCGCCATGTGATCTATGGCGAGTGGGGTCGCAACCAGTACACCTTCGAGCGCTTCCATGGCTGCATCGATGCCGTCTTCAGCGGCGGTGGCAGCGTGCCGGTCGCGCCCGTGGCGCGGATCGGGCGCACCCCGGACGCTGCGGAGGTGCGTGGCAGCGCCACGCTCGCCCTCGACGCCGGCGCCTCGAGCGGCACGAATCTCAGCTATCGCTGGACGGTCTCGCCGAGCAGCGCCCTGTACACCCTTGAAAATCCGACCAGCCCGCGGGCGACCCTGCGGATCGGCGCGCCCGCCGCCGCGACGACGGTCACCATCGGGCTGGCTGTGACCAGCGCGGCGGGGACGGACGCCACCACGTCCACCTTCACGCATGTCCCGGTCGCCGGCGTCGTGTGGCAGGACCTTGGGGCCCTGACCGCCACGCCCCGCGAGCTGGCGGCGGGCGATACGGTGCGGCTCCGCGTCGTGAACCGTGCCGGCACGGATCTTTATCTGCCGCGCACGCCGATCACGCTGAACGCCGGCACCGCGGCCGGTTCGATCTGGCCGGCAACGCTCGCGCAGGCGGTCAATGCGGCATCGAGCGACCTGCGCGTGGGCGTGCTTCGCAACGGCGAGGTGGCTCCGGTGCAAAACGCGACGAGCAATCGGGTCTACGCCCTGGGCGATTCCGGCCTCGTCAGCGCCTTTGTGGAAGTGGTCAGTGCTCCGCCGCCGCCGCCGCCGTCGGGCCGCTGCTCGGTCACGCTGCGTCCCGGACGTGGCCCCTACTGGGCCGGCTTCGACTTGGCGACAGCGAACGCCGAAGTGACCTTGGACTTCACCGGCACCTCCATCGACCTCGGTCAGGTCAGGCTTGATCCGGGTGTGTTCCAGGCCACGGTCACCGGTCAGCGCATCGTCATGCGCAAGCCCGCTTGGGTGAATGCGAACACGCCGGGCTATTTCGGCATGAACGCCAACAACTACGCTCCGCTCGCCACGTTCACCGCACCGAGCTGCCGCTGAAACCCCGCCCGCGCACGAGTGTCTCGTGCGCGGGCTCTCCGGCGGCGAGCGCTCGGCCTTACAGTCCGAGGCGCTCGAACACCTCCTCGCGGCTGAGATTCTCCGATTCCGACGCGCTGCGGGCACGGTACTCGAAGGTGCCCGCGGCCAGTCCGCGCTCGGAGACGACGACGCGGTGCGGGAGGCCGATCAGTTCGATGTCGGCGAACATCTGGCCCGGACGCAGCCCGCGATCGTCGAGCACGACCTCGACGCCGCGCGCGGCGAGATCGTTGTACAACGCCTCGGCGGCGGCGTTGACCGTCGCGTCCCCCTTCGGGTTGATCACGCAGACCGCCACGCGCCAGGGCGCCATCGCCTCCGGCCAGCGGATGCCGTTGGCGTCGAAGTTCTGCTCGATGCCGGCCGCAACGATGCGCGAGACGCCGATGCCGTAGCAGCCCATGTACATGACCTGGGCCTTGCCCTCGGCGTTCAGCACCGTGGCCTTCATCGCCTCGGCGTATTTCTGGCCGAGCTGGAACACGTGGCCGACCTCGATGCCGCGCGCCAGCTTGATGGTGCCGTGGCCGTCCGGCGAGGGGTCGCCTTCGACGACGTTGCGGAGGTCGGCGACGAGGGCCGGCTCCGGCAGGTCGCGGCCGAAATTGACGTCGGCGAGGTGGAAACCGTCCTCATTGGCGCCGATGACGAAATCGGCCATCGCAGCGACCGTGCGGTCGGCGACCACCGTGATCGGCTGCTTCGGCGCGATCGGGCCGAGGAAGCCGGGCGATGCGCCGAGGTGGGCGCGGATTTCCTCTTCGGTGGCGAGCCGGAGATCAGCGAGACCGGCGATCTTCGAGAGCTTGATCTCGTTGACGGCGTGGTCGCCGCGCACGAGCGCCAGCACGAAGCCGGTGCCGCCGAGCACCTTGGCGTCACCGACGACAGCAACGGACTTCACCGTGCGCGTCAGCGGTAGGCCCAGCAGCTCGGCCACGGCCTCGCAGGTCTTCTGCGTCGGCGTGGCGACCTTGCGCATCGCCTCCGCGGCGGCCGGACGGGGCGCGGCCGGGGCGACGGCCTCGGCCAACTCCACGTTCGCGGCGTACTGCGAGGTGTCGGAGAACGCGATCGCGTCCTCGCCCGAATCAGCCAGCACGTGGAACTCGTGCGAGGCCGAACCGCCGATGGCGCCGGTGTCGGCGTTCACCGCACGGAACGTCAAGCCCAAGCGCGTGAAGATGCGCGTGTAGGCGTCGTACATGTTCTGGTACTCGCGCGCCATGCAGTCGGGCGTGACGTGGAACGAGTACGCGTCCTTCATCAGGAACTCGCGGGCGCGCATCACGCCGAAGCGGGGGCGGATCTCGTCGCGGAACTTGGTCTGGATCTGGAAGAAGTTCTTCGGCAGCTGCTTGTAGCTGGCCAGCTCCTGGCGCGCGAAGTCGGTGATGACTTCCTCGTGCGTCGGGCCGAAGCAGTACTCCTGCTGCTTGCGGTCGGTGATCTTCAGCAGCTGGCCGCCGAACTTGGCCCAGCGGCCGGTCTCTTCCCACAGCTCCTTGGGCTGCACGGCCGGCATCAGCACTTCGATGGCCCCAGCGCGCTCCATTTCCTCGCGCACCACGGATTCGACCTTGCGCAAAGCGCGCAAGCCGAGCGGGGTCCAGGTGTAGAGCCCGGCGCCGAGCTTCTTGATCATCCCCGCCCGCAGCATCAGCTGGTGGCTGATGACTTCGGCGTCGGCGGGGGTTTCCTTGGTGGTGCTGAGGTGGAACTGCGAAAGGCGCATGCGGGCTCGGT
>JAIXTZ010000279.1 GCA_027483745.1 Lysobacteraceae bacterium | reverse complement strand
CCGGTGCTGGCACCGTCGTCGACGCGCATGACCCGACCAAGCGCCACCAGCCGATGATGACCACGGCCGACCTCGCGCTGCGCGTCGACCCGGCCTACGAGAAGATCTCGCGCCGCTTCAACCAGAACCCGGCCGAGTTCGCCGACGCCTTCGCCCGCGCCTGGTTCAAGCTGACCCACCGCGACATGGGCCCGCGCGCCCGCTACCTCGGCAAGCTGGTGCCGAAGGAAACCCTGATCTGGCAGGACCCGGTGCCGGCCGTCGACCACCCGCTGGTGGATGCCAACGACATCGCCGCGCTGAAGGCGCAGGTGCTGGCCTCTGGCGTGGGCATCCCCGCGCTCGTGTCGGCCGCCTGGGCCTCGGCCTCGAGCTTCCGCGGCAGCGACAAGCGCGGCGGCGCCAACGGCGCGCGCGTCCGCCTCGCCCCGCAGAAGGACTGGGCCGCGAACGATCCGGCGACCCTCGCCAAGACGCTGGCGGCGCTCGAGGGCATCCAGAAGGAGTTCAACGCCAAGGCCCCGGGCGGCCGCAAGATCTCGCTGGCCGACCTGATCGTGCTGGCGGGCGGTGCGGCCATCGAAGCCGCCGCCAAGGCCGCCGGGCAGTCGGTGACGGTGCCCTTCCACGCGGGTCGCACCGACGCCGGCCCGGAGCACACCGACGCCGCCTCGTTCGCGGTGCTCGAGCCGCAGGCCGACGGCTTCCGCAACTTCGCCAAGCCGGGCCGCGAAGCCAAGGCCGCGGAACTTCTGGTCGACAAGGCCCAGCTGCTGACGCTGACCGCGCCGGAGATGACCGTGCTCGTGGGCGGCCTGCGCGTGCTCGGTGCCAACACCGGCGGCAGCGCGCACGGCGTGTTCACCCACCGCGCGGGCGTGCTGAGCAACGACTTCTTCGTGAACCTGCTGGACATGGGCACGGCGTGGTCGCGCTCGGCGTCGAACCCGAACGTGCTCGAAGGCCGCGACCGCAAGAGCGGCGCCGTGCGCTGGACGGCCACGGTGGTCGACCTGGTGTTCGGCTCGAACTCGCAGCTGCGTTCGCTGGCCGAGGTCTATGCGCAGAGCGATTCGGCGGCGAAGTTCACCGCCGACTTCGTGGCGGCGTGGACCAAGGTGATGGAGCTGGACCGCTTCGACCTGCGCTGATCGAACGCGTCACCGCTGAAAACGCACGGGGTGGGCTGGCGAAAGCTGGCTCACCCCGTTTCGTTTGCGGCGCGTTTCGCCGAGTGCTGGCTACGCCACAGCGCTGGCGCCATGACGATCCCCACGATCCACCACCGCCACCGCGCCTGAGGAACGAGCGTCTCGCTGCTCGAGTCAACGCCGCTAGAATCCGGCCATCCCATCGTTGCGAGCCGCCGCCATGCCCATCCGCCCCTTCCGCGACAAGACGCCCGTGCTCGGCGAACGCTGCTACGTCGACGAGGGCGCGCACCTGATCGGCGACGTGGTGCTGGGCGACGACGCCTCGCTGTGGCCGGGCGTGGTGGTGCGTGGCGACGTCAACCACATCCGCATCGGCGCGCGCACCAACGTGCAGGACGGCACGATCATCCACGTGACGCACGAGGGCCCGTACACGCGGCCGGACGGCTTCCCGACGATCATCGGTGCGGATGTGACCATCGGCCACGCGGCCTGCATCCACGCCTGCACCATCGAGGACGCCTGCCTGATCGGCATGAAGGCGCTGGTGCTCGACGGCGCGGTGGTGCGCAAGCACGGCTTCGTCGGCGCCGGAGCGGTGGTGCCGCCGGGCAAGGTGGTGGAGAGCGGCGAGCTGTGGCTCGGCAACCCGGCCAAGCCGGTGCGCAAGCTCAGTGATCGCGAGATCGAGCAGCTCTACTACTCGGCCAAGCACTACGTGCGGCTGAAGGACCAGTACCTCGGGCTGCCCCCGGGCTGATCAATCGGCGGTGTAGAGCGTCGCCTGTTCCGCGCGCAGCTCGGCGTAGACCGGATCGGTGTCGGGACTCTGCCCGTGCCACAGCCGGAAGGCCTCGGCCGCCTGCTCGACCAGCATGCCGAGGCCGTCGAGCGTCACCTCGCAGCCCTGCGAACGCGCCCACGACAGGAAGGCGATGGCGGCTTCGCCATAGCTCAGGTCGACAGCCAGCGTGCGCGCGGTCGCCAACGACGATGGCAGGGCCATGGCGGTGGTGCTGCGGCCCGCCGACGTGGCGTTGATGATCATGTCGAACACGCCGAGGTTCGGCAGGTCGTGCCAGTAGCGCGTGTGCACGCGGCCGGGCTCGCCGAGGCGGTCGCTGAGGGCATCGGCACGGCCGGGACTGCGGTTGACGATCCACAGCGCGTCGATGCCGGCATCGAGAAGGGCGGGAGCGACGCCATGGGCCGCCCCGCCAGCGCCCAGCATCAGCACTTTGCGCGCGCGGAGATCGAGCCGGTGGCGCTCGGTGAGGTCGTGGACGAGGCCGGCGCCGTCGGTGTTGTCGCCGTGCCAGCCGTTGCTGCCGCGGATCAGGGTGTTCACCGCGCCGCAGCGGCGTGCGCGCGTGGAAAGCGTGGCGCACAGCGCCCGCGCGGCCTCCTTGTGCGGCAGGGTCACGTTGAGCCCGGCACCGCCGCCCTTCGCGAACGCGGCCACCGCCGCATCGAAGCCGTCGGGCGCGACGTCGATGAGCCCATAGTCGAGGGCGATGCCGCACTGCGCGCCGAAGGCGGCGTGGATGCGCGGCGACAGCGAATGCGCCACGGGGTGGCCGATCAGGGCGTAGCGTCCACTCATGGCGTGCTCTCCTCGGGCGAAGCGGGGGATCCTCGCCTTCAGCCTGCGCGCAACCAGCGCGCGGCGTCCAGCGCGTAGTAGGTGAGGATAGCGTCGGCGCCGGCGCGCTTGATCGAGAGCAGGGCCTCAAGCGCGCAGGCGCGTTCGTCGAGCCAGCCGTTCTGCGCCGCAGCCTTGAGCATCGCGTACTCGCCGCTCACCTGGTAGACGAACGTCGGTGCGCCGAAGGCGTCTTTGACGCGTCGCACGATGTCGAGATAGGGCAGGCCCGGCTTCACCATGACCATGTCGGCACCCTCGTCGAGGTCGAGGCCGACCTCGCGGATGGCCTCGTCGCTGTTCGCCGGGTCCATCTGGTAGGTGAACTTGTTGCCCTTGCCGAGGTTGCCGGCGCTGCCCACGGCGTCGCGGAAGGGCCCGTAGAACGCACTGGCGTACTTCGCCGAGTAGGCGAGGATGCGGGTGTGCACGTGGCCCGCGGCTTCGAGCGCGTCGCGGATCGCGCCAATGCGGCCGTCCATCATGTCGCTGGGCGCGACCACGTCGGCGCCGGCCTCGGCGTGGCTCAGCGCCTGCTTCACCAGGGCGTCGACGGTGGCGTCGTTGACCACGTAGCCGCTGTCGTCGATCAGTCCATCCTGGCCGTGGGTGGTGAAGGGGTCGAGCGCCACGTCGGTGATCACGCCGAGCTGCGGGTAGGCGCCCTTCAAGGCACGGACGGCGCGCTGGGCAAGGCCTTGCGGGTTCCAGGCCTCGGCGGCGTCGAGGCTCTTGGCCTCCGCCGGCGTCACCGGGAACAGCGCCAGCGCCGGGATGCCGAGCGCCACGGCCTCCCCGGCGACCTCCAGCAGGTCATCGATCGAGACCCGCTCGACGCCGCGCATCGAGGCGATGGGCTCGCGGCCGGGACGCTCATGGACGAAGACGGGCAGGATCAGGTCGTCCGCGGTGAGGCGGTTCTCGCGCACCAGGCGGCGCGAGAAATCGTCGCGGCGGAGACGGCGCGGGCGTTGGCGGAGGGCACTCATCGGGGCGTGGGTTGGCGTGGCGAGGCGGGAGCGGCATGGTACGCCGGCCGGGGCAGGCCGCAGGGCAAGACGCCCGTCCCGTTTCGTCCGGGCGACCGGGCTTACACTCGACGGGATGACGACGCCCCCCTCCCCCCGCAGGAACGCGCCGGGATCCACACCGCAGGACCCGGTGCCGCCTTCTGGGCGGGCGTTGGAGGACGCCGAGCGGGAGATCGCGCGCCTGCGCGCGGAGTTGGACCGCCGCACCCATGCGATGCGCTTCCAGGAAGCGCTGTTCGCGATTTCCGAGGTGGCCAGCTCCTCGAAGCCGACCGCCGAGGTGATGGCGGCGATGCATCGCATCGTGGGCACGCTGATGTACGCGGAGAACTTCTTCATCGCGCTGCGCGACCCGGCCCGCGGCACCCTGCGCTTCGTCTACTTCGCCGACAGCGAGGACGCCGACGGCCTCGATCCCGACCTCGAGATCCCCGAATCGGAGCTGCGCGGCAGCCTCACCCTGCAGGTGATCCATCGCCAGCAGGCGCTGCGCGGCCCCTCCGAGCAGCTGGCCGCCAGCCTAGGCATCCAGGAGGACTCGCAGGGTCCGGAGAGCAACGACTGGCTGGGCGTGCCCATGACCAGCGATGGCATCACCCACGGCGCGGTCGTGGTCCAGAGCTATCGGCCCGAGCACACCTACAGCGCCGAGGACGAGCAGCTGCTGACGTACGTGGCCGCGCACATCGCCGCGGCGCTGGCGCGCCGGCAGTCGACGCTTGAACTCGAGCGCCGCGTGCAGCAGCGGACCGAGGCGCTGCAGGCCGAGGTGGTCGAGCGCCAGCGTGCCGAACGGCTGCAGACGGCGCTTTACCGCATCACCGCGCTGGCGAGCCGCCACGAGTCGGAAGACGACGCGCGGTTCTACGCCGACGTGCACAGCATCGTCGGTGAGCTCATCGATGCGCGGAATTTCTACATCGCGCTGTGGGACGAGACGACGGACGAGACCTCCTTCCCCTACTCCGTCGACGAGCGGACGCCGGTGCGGCCCACGCGGCGAGCGGGCCATGGCCTGACGGAGTACGTGCTGCACAGCGGGGAGCCCCTGCTGGCCACCGAATCGATGATGCGCGAGCTGAACGCCGTGGGTGCGACCCGGCCCGGCCTGCAGTCCGCCACCTGCTGGCTCGGCGTGCCCATGAGGGTCGACGACGTGCCCGTGGGCGTGATCGCGGTGCAGAGCTACCGCGCGGATGTGCGCTTCACCCATCGCGACCTCGAACTGCTGAGCTTCGTCGGCACCCACATCGCCGCGGCCATCGGACGGCGACGCGCCGGCGCGGCCCTGCGCCAGGCCTACCTCGACCTCGAGCATCGCGTGTCGGAGCGGACGCGCGAGCTCGGGCTCGCCAACGAGACCTTGCGCCAGCAGATCAGCGCCCGCGAAGGCGTCGAGCGCCAGCTGAAGCACCAGGCCCTGCACGACAGCCTGACCGGGTTGCCGAACCGCCAGTACCTGCTCGACCGCCTCGTCGCGTCGATGGCGCAGCACGCTGCGCAGCCGGAACGGCTGTTCGCCGTGCTCTTCCTCGACCTCGACCGCTTCAAGGTCATCAATGACTCCGAAGGCCACCTCGTGGGCGACGCGCTGCTGCGCGAAGCGGCGAAACGGATCGGCGAATGCGTGCGCCACCCGGACGTGCTCGCCCGCCTGGGCGGCGACGAGTTCGCGGTGCTGCTGGAACGCATCCGCAGCATCGAGGACGCCATCAACGTCGCCGAGCGCATCATGCAAGTGCTCGACCAGCCGTTCTTCATCGAGGGGCGCGAGCTGCACAGTTCGGCCAGCGTGGGGATCGCCATCGCGCAGCCCCACTACGCGTCCGCGGAGGAGATCCTGCGCGACGCCGACGCCGCGATGTACCGGGCCAAGGCCGACGGCCGCAAGCGCTACGCGCTGTTCGACGAGGACCTGCGCCATCTCGCGCAGCAGCGGCTCGAGCTGGAGCGCGAGATGCGGCGGGCGATGGTCCACCACGAGTTCATGCCGCACTACCAGCCGATCGTCAGCATCGCGAACGGCGCCGTCCTGGGCTACGAGGCGCTGCTGCGCTGGCATCGTCCGGACGGGGCGCTGCGCGCCCCGGGCGCCTTCCTCGGCCTCGCCGAGGAGACCGGCATGATCGAGGAGATCGACTGGCGCATGTACGCGAGCGCGATCGGCGACCTCGTTCGGCTGACGCCGAGCCACGCCTACGTCTCGGTGAACCTGTCGCCGCGGCACCTGCTGGCGCCGGACTTCGCGACACGTTTCCTCGCCCTCGTCAGCGAACAGCGCGCTCACCCGTCGCGCGTCTGCGTGGAGGTGACCGAGGGCGCGCTGATCGACCGCAAGGACCTGGCGCGCGCCGCCCTCGAGACCCTGCACCGCGCCGGCGTGCGCATCATGCTGGACGACTTCGGCACCGGCTACTCCGCCCTGTCCTACCTGCAGCATTTCCCGCTGCACGGGCTGAAGATCGACCGCAGCTTCGCCACGGCTCTCGAGGATGGCGCGGAGGCCCGCGGTGGTTCGCGGCCGATCATCCGCGCGATCGTCGCGATGGCCGCATCGCTCGAGCTCGAAGTCGTCAGTGAAGGCATCGAGACCGAGGAACAGCGCAAGTGCCTCTGGACGCTGGGCATCCGCCAAGGCCAGGGCTATCACTTCGGCCGCCCGGCGCCGCTGCAGCACTGGATCGACGTCGGCGCGACACCCGCGGCGGTGTGACGCTCGCGCCGCCGCGGCGGCGCGCCGACTCAGCCCCGCCGCACCTCGACGAGGTGCCGTTCGCCGTCCAACCCCGGCACCGACAGGCGATGCACGTCGCCGCCGACCCAGCCGGCCGGCAGCTCGGCGATTTCCTCGGCGGGGTGCACACCCTTCATCGCCAGCAGGCGGCCGCCGGGGGCGACGAGATGGCCGCCGACCTCGAGGATGCCCACGAGTCGGTCGAGCGCGCGGGCGGTGATCGCCTCGAAGGCGCCCGGCTCCGCGACCGCTTCGGCGCGCGACTCCAGCACGCGCACGCGCGGCGCGAGGCCGAGCTGGCGCACGCATTCGCGCAGGAAGCGCGCCTTCTTGCCGTTGCTCTCCACCAGCGCGACGGCGAGGCCGGGCGTGGCCAGTGCCAGCGGAATGCCGGGCAATCCGGGGCCGGTGCCGAGGTCGGCGAGCGTGGCCAAGCCACGCACGTGCGGCGCCATCGCCAGCGAGTCGAACAGGTGCTTCACCAGCATCTCGCCGGGATCGCGAATGGCGGTGAGGTTGTAGGTGCCATTCCAGCGCACCAGCAGGGCGAGGTAGGCCAGCAGGGCGCCGGCCAGCGTGCCGTCATCGCCGCTGACGGCGGTCAGGCGCTGCACGGGAGCGGCGGGATTCAGCGCCAATTCCCGCAAGCCACGTTCGAGGGCGGGGCGCAGGGGGCCGAGGTCGGTCGGAACATTCATGCCAGCGATTGTCGCGCCTCCGGTGCGCCGCGCCTACCGCCCGTCCGCCGAGCGCCCATCGACCAGGCGCTGCAGCAGGGCGATCTGCGCCTGCTGCGTCGCGATGAGCGTCGCCATCTGGTCCACCCGGAGCGCGTCGAGTTTCTCGTGCAGCGCGATGATCCCGAGCTCGGCGCGCAGGTTCACCTCGTAGTCGTGCGCGGCCGCGATGCGGTCGCGCTCGGCCTGGCGGTTCTGGCTCATCAGGATCACCGGCGCCTGCACGGCCGCCAGCATCGAGAGCATCAAGTTCAGGAAGATGTAGGGGTAGGGGTCGAAAGCCGCCGTGCCGAGCAGCTCCGTATTGACGAGCGACCACAGGACGATGGCGAGAGCGAAAAGCCCGATGAAGGTCCAGGACCCGCCGAAAGCCGCCACGGCGTCGGCCATCCGTTCGCCGAAGCTGCGCTCGGCATCGGCCTCGAGCGCGGCATCCTTCGCAACCGTCTTCTGGCGCAGGGCGACATCGAGGATGCGCCGCTCGACCGCACTGGCCTCCGCGAGGGCTTTGCCGAACCACTTCTCCGCAGCGCGGGTGGGGGTGCTCGTCGCTTCATCGCTGAACGGATCCATGGAGAGAGGCCTCGCTGCGGGGTGGTGCGCGGAATTGTCCCCCTCCGGCGGCCGCACAGCGTCAATCAACGTCATCGCCCGCGGCAGCGCGACGACCCTCACGTTCCGCGCCACGTCGCCTGGGGCAGGCTCGAAAGCCCCCTCGTTTGCGCACGCCCCCCGATGGCTGAAGTCCTGCTTACCGGCGCCACTGGCTTCGTCGGCCGACACGTCCTGCGAGAGCTCGTCTCCGCCGGCCATGCCGTTCGCGGTGTCTCGCGCTCGGAGTCCGGCGATGCGGCCATCCGCGCACTCGGCGGCGAGCCCGTGCGCGCCACGCTCGGCGAGGACAGCCCGGCCGAGTGGGCGCTGCTGCAGGCCGCGGTGGAGGGCTGCGAGGCGATCTTCCACACCGCGGCGGACACCACGCAGTGGCGACCACACAACCCGATCCAGACGCGCACCAACGTGCGCGGCGCGGAGCTGCTGCTGCGCGCGGCCGAGGAGGCGGGCGTCCGTCGCTTCCTGCACACCAGCTCGGTGTCCGCCTACTCGCACCTCGTCCACGGCGTGCTGCGCGAGGACGTGCCGCAGCGCGGCTTTGATAGCTGGGTGAACTACGAGCGCACCAAGTTCCTGGCCGAGCAGGCCGTGCGCGGCTCGCGCGTGCCGTGGGTGGTGTTCCAGCCCTCGCACATCCTCGGCCCCGGCGACACCCGCAACTGGGCGCGGCTCATCCTGCTGGTCGACCAGGGCAAGCTGCCCGGCGCCCCGCCCGGCTCCGGGGCCTTCGCCGACGTGCGCGAGATCGCGCGCGCTCAGGTGCGGGCTTTCGAGGACGGCCTTGAGGGCGAAACCTTCCTGCTCGGCGGCGCGCACGCGAGCTTCGTCGAGCTGATCGGCATGATCGGCCAGCGCCTCGGCCGCAAGGTCCCGGCCCGCGCGACGCCGGCGTGGATGCTGAAGTCGGTGGCCTGGGCCAGCGACGCCCTGTCGCGGGTCACCGGCAAGATGCCGGACATCACCCCGGAAGCCGCGGTGTTCCCCTGCCACGACCTGCAGGTCGACTCGTCGAAGGCCAAAGCCCAGCTGGGCTACCTCGAGACCCCGCTGCCCGAGCTGCTCGACGCCACCATCGCCAGCCTGCGCGAGGCCGGCCTGCTGCGCGGCAGGGTCTGAGGAGGCGACGGAACCCGCGGCCGGCCCGACCCGAGCCGGGGCTCCGGGGCGCTGTGGCATCATCCACGGCCTTGCCGGCGCTCACGCCGGCTGCACGGAATTCGCCTCGCGCATGGCCCGCATCCTCGCAATCGCCAACCAGAAAGGCGGCGTCGGCAAGACGACGACGGCCGTCAACCTGGCCGCCGCCCTCGCCACCACGCCGCGCCGCGTGCTGCTGGTCGACCTCGACCCGCAGGGCAACGCCACCATGGCCTCCGGCGTCGACAAGCGCGAGCTCGAGGCCTCGATGTGCGAGGTGCTGCTGGCCGAGGCCAGCGCCGAAGCCGCCATCGTCACCACGCCAGAAGGCTACGACCTGCTGCCCACGAACATCGACCTGACGGCGGCCGAGATCCGCCTGATGGACGAATCGCAGCGCGAGCAGCGGCTCAAGAACGCGCTCGACACCGTGCGCAACCGCTACGACTACATCCTGATCGACTGCCCGCCCTCGCTCTCGCTGCTGACGCTGAACGCGCTGGCCGCGGCGGACGGCGTGATCGTGCCGATGCAGTGCGAGTACTTCGCGCTGGAAGGGCTCTCGGCGCTGGTCAACACCATCAATGCGCTGAAGCAGAAGCTCAACCCGGCGCTCGAGATCACCGGCATCGTCCGCACCATGTACGACGTGCGCAACAACCTCGCCAGCGCCGTATCGAACGAGCTCACCGAGCACTTCGGCGACAAAGTGTTCCGCTCGATCGTGCCGCGCAACGTGCGCCTCGCCGAAGCGCCGTCGCACGGCCGCAGCATCATCGGGTATGACCGCGCCTCGCGCGGCGGCATCGCCTACCTCGGGCTGGCCGGCGAGATCGTCCGCAACGAGAAGAAGCTGGCCAAGGAGGCCGCGCGATGAGCACGAAAGCACGCGGTCTCGGTCGCGGCCTCGATGCCCTGCTGGGCACCGGCAACAAGGGCGCGAAGGCCGACGAGCCGGCGCCTGGCGATGTCCTGAAGACGCTGCCGATCGGCCAGCTGCAGGCCGGCAAGTACCAGCCGCGCCAGCACTTCGACGGCGCGGCACTCGACGAGCTGGCCGAGTCGATCAAGGCCCAGGGCGTGATCCAGCCCATCCTGGTGCGCGCCGTCGGCAAGGACCGCTACGAAATCATCGCCGGCGAACGCCGCTGGCGCGCCGCCGAGCGCGCGGGCCTCGTCGAAGTGCCGGTGGTGCTGCGCAAGGTCGACGACCGCGCCGTCATCGCCATGGCGCTGATCGAGAACATCCAGCGCGAAGACCTGAACCCGCTGGAAGAAGCGCAGGCCCT
>JAIXTZ010000273.1 GCA_027483745.1 Lysobacteraceae bacterium | reverse complement strand
GACCTCGGCGCGCGGCCGTGGAAGGTTTTCTTCCTGGTGACCTTGCCGCTGATCTGGCCGGCGCTGCTGGCCGGCTGGCTGCTCGCCTTCACGCTGTCGCTGGACGACGTCGTCATCGCGAGTTTCACGTCCGGGCCGGGCTCCAGCACGTTGCCGGTGCTGATCCTTTCCAAGGTGCGTTTCGGCGTGACCCCGGAAATCAACGCACTCGCGACGCTCATCATCGTCGCGGTTTGCGTTGGCGTGAGCCTGGCTGGCTGGCTCATGCACCGGAACGCTCGCCAAGCCGCCTGAGCGCGCCTTCTTGGCGGCGCGCGGGAGGCGGCGTGCATACGTATTCAGCCGACGCGCACCGCGGCTAGAGCCTAGGCTCTAAACCGAGCAACCCCCCGGTCCTGCTCACCGACGCGCCTCGAACGCAGGGCCGGGCGTCGTGCAGACGCTCCACCCAGGACGCACCGCAGTGGCAAGGACGGCCGACCCGGCCCGTGCTCGAAGCGCTCCCTCCCCCGTTTGGAGCCACAACGATGATCTCCCGTGCTTTCCGCCCGCTCCGGGCGCTCCGTGCTTCGTTCCGCACCCTCGCGTTCTTTGTCTTGGCGGCGATCGCCGCACCCGCGGCCCAGGCCGATGCCATCCTCCACGCCTTCAACTGGCGCTACGCCGACGTGCAGGCGCGCGCCGACCAGATCCGCGATGCTGGCTATCGGATCGTGCTGGTCTCGCCGGCCTACAAAAGCGAAGGCAGCGCCTGGTGGGCGCGCTACCAGCCTCAGGATTTCCGGCTGATCCACAGCCCGTTGGGCGACACCACCGCCTTCCGCAACATGGTCACCGCCCTGCAGCAGCGCGGCATTCGTGTCTACGCCGACATCGTCATGAACCACATGGCGAACGAGGCCTTCAAGCGCAGCGACCTGAACTACCCGGGCAGCGCGGTGCTATCGACCTACGCAGGCAACACCGCCTACTACAACGGCATCCGCCTGTTCGGCGACCTGCGCAACAACGTGCTCTCGGGCAACGACTTCGGCCCGGCGCGCTGCATCGTCGACTACAACAATGTCTGGGAAGTGCAGAACTACCGCCTCTGCGGCGGCAGCGGCGACGCCGGCCTGCCGGACCTCGTGGGCAACAGCTGGGTCGTCGGGCAGCAACAGCAGTACCTGCAAGCGCTGAAGAACCTTGGCGTGAGGGGCTTCCGCATCGATGCCGCGAAACACATGCCGGCGAGCTTCATCAACGCCGTGCTGACCCCGACGATCAAGTCGGGCATGCACGTGTTCGGCGAGGTCATCACCGGCGGCGGCGCGGGGAATAGTGAGTACGAGCGCTTCCTCGTGCCCTACCTGCGCGACACCGACCACGCGGCCTACGATTTCCCGCTGCACAACCAGATGCGGCAGGCCTTCGGCTTCGGCGGCCGCATGAGCCAGCTGGTCGATCCGCTGGCTGTCGGGCAGGCGCTGCAACCCTCGCGCGCGATCACCTTCACGATCACGCACGATATTCCGAACAACGCCGGCTTCCGCGGCCTGATGATGGACCCGACCGACGAGACCTTGGCCTACGCCTACATCTTCGGCCGCAACGGCGGCGTGCCGATGCTGTACTCGGACAACAACGAGAGCGGTGACAACCGCTGGGTCAACGCGTGAAACCGCAGCGACCTGAAGGCGATGGTGCGCTTCCACAACACGGCGCAGGGCACCGACCAGCAGGTGCTGTCGGCCGGCGACTGCCACCTGATCTTCCGTCGCGGCGACCTCGGCATCGTCGCGATCAACAAGTGTGGCAACTCGGTGTCCGTGCCGGTGAACATGAACAACAGCGTGCTGTGGTGGAATACCGACTACCGCGATGCGCTGGACAGCACGAACGTCGTCCGCATCACCAGCGGCACCTACACCTTCAACCTGCCGCCGCGCCGTGCGCGCATGTGGCTGCGCTGATCGACCTGCGCCGCGTCGGGTTCAACCGGCGCGGCGCCCCATCGGCTGGGCCTGCACGGCCGTCGAACGCTGCCGCTCGTAGACGTACACCGTCGCGGGCGGCACGTTCCACCAGGTGAAACTCACACGTCGCGAGGTCAGCTTCAGGTCGTCGAGCACCTCGCGGGCCACCGGGCTGGCCGGGCCGTAGGTGAACTGCACGAAGCGGCCATCGGGGCGCAAACAGGCGAAGGCTTCAGAGACGATCTCGCGCTGCAAGGGTCGCGGCATCGACAGCAGGCCGAGGCCCGACACCACCGCATCGGCGGGGCCGTCGTCGAGGAATCCGCTGTCGATGGCAATACGCCGCACATCGGCGGCATTCGCGAGATGCAGTTGGATCTCGGGAAACCGCTGCCGCAGCGTCTGATGCATCGCTTCGTTCAGCTCCAGCACCATCAGGTCGCCGGGGGCGATGCCGTGGCCAAGCAGCCGCTCGGTGATCGCCCCGGTACCACCGCCGAGTTCGATCAGGCGCGTGGACTTCGACGGCAAGGCAGCGATCATCTGCCGGGCGAGTTGCGGGCTCGACGGCGAAACGGCGGCCACGCCCAGCGGGTTCTTCAGCCACTGGCGGAAGAACGCCCAGCGGGTGGGACGGTCGTCGGCGGTCGATTCACGCATGCATCAAGCCCATCATCAGGTCCGGGATGCAGCATGCCACGGCAAACGCGGCCCGGACGTTACGTTTTTGCAGGCCTCAATCCCTCGACCTGCCGCGGTGCAGCAGCCACGCTCGATGGATGCGCGGATTGCGCTCGAAATCGGGGCCAATGGTGTCCGGCGTGATCTCTTCCATCTCGGCGAATTTCGCGATGGTCTCGAGGTCGGGTTTGAAGCGGCGGAAATTGTTCGAGAACAGCAGCACGCCACCGGGCGCCAATCGGCGCATGGCCGCACCCAGCAGGTCGACGTGGTGCTTCTGCACGTCGAAGTCGTCCTTGTCCTTGCTGTTCGAGAAGGTCGGTGGGTCGCAGAAGATCAGGTCGTATTCGCCCTTCTCGGCGCGCAGCCAGCTCATCACATCGGCCTTGACGTAACGGTGCTGCGGGCCGACCTGGCCGTTGATGGCCATGTTGCGCGCGGCCCACTCGAGGTAGGTGGAGCTGAGGTCGACCGACGTGGTGCTGGCCGCACCACCGACCGCGGCGTGGACGGTCGCGGCGCCGGTGTAGCAGAACAGGTTCAGGAAGCGCGCGTCCTTCGACTCCTCGAAGATCCGCGTGCGCAGCGGCCGATGGTCGAGGAACAGTCCGGTGTCGAGGTAGTCGAACAGGTTCACCTCGAGCAGCACGGCGCCCTCGCGGACGATGAAGGCTTCCTGCCGCTCGTCCATGCGACCGTACTTGCTGCCGCCCTTGCCGCGCGCGCGCGTCTTGGTGGCGATGCGCTCCTTCGGCACGCCGAAGACCTCGCGCAGGGCCGCGAGCAGTTCGCCGAAGCGGCGGCGCGCATCGTGCTCGGCCACGCTGGCCGGCGGCGCGTACTCCTGCACGTGCAGGAAGGTGCGTTCCTCGCTCTCGTCCTCGGCGTAGACATCGACGGCGGCCGCGTACTCGGGCAGATCGGCATCGTAGGCGCGGAAACAGGTGACGCCCTCGCGCTCGCGCCAACGCGCCGAATGCTTCAAGGTCTTCTTCAGCCGGTTGGCGATCATCTGCGCGCCATCGCTCAACGCACGCGCCTCGCCCTCCCCGCGCGGCGGCGGTGGCGCGAACGAATCGCAGGCCAGCAGGCAGCACTCGAGGGCGCCATTGCTGATCGCGTAGCGCTTGCGAGCCCTGAGCCGCGTGGCATGCGCCAGCGATTCATTGCCGCACAGGATCGCGCCGCGCCACTCGGGCACCGCCTTCTGCAGCGCAGCGCCGATGGCGGCATACAGCGCTTCGTCGGCGGCGAGGCGCTCGTCGTAGGGCGGGTTGCAGGCAACCACGCCAGGGCCCTCGCAGGGACGCTGCAGATCGGCGATGTCGCCGGTCCGGAAGTCGATGGCATCGAACACGCCCGCCGCTTCGGCGTTGCGTCGCGCCTGCTGGACGATGCGCATGTCGAGGTCGACGCCGAAGAAGCGCGCCGGCAAGTCCGGACGTCCGTCGCGCGATTTCGCCTCCTCGACCAGCCGCTGCCACAGCGCATGGTCGAAACCGCGCCAGCGCGTCGGCGGCTCCTCGCCGTGGCGCAACAGGCCCGGGGCGACGTCGGCGGCGATCAGCGCGCCCTCCACGAGCAGGGTGCCGCTGCCGCACATCGGGTCGAGCAGGGCCAGCGGCATGCCGGCCGCGGCCGCGACGGCCAGCGCCTCGCGCGTCCAGCCCGCACGGGCGAGCACCGCGCAGGCGAGGTTCTCCTTCAGCGGCGCCTCGCCCTGCCCCTGCCGCCAGCCGCGACGATGCAGCGGGCCGGCGAGATCCACGGAGAGGATCGCCTTGCCCTTGCGCACCACGAGATCGAGGCGCAGGTCCGGGTTGTCGACATCCACCGACGGCCGCGTACCGGTGTCGAAGCGAAGGCGATCAACGATCGCGTCCTTCACCCGCTGCGCGGCATAGCGCGAGTGGTTGAAGCCGGGACCGGACACCGTGGCGTGCACGGCCAGCGTGCCTTCGGCCTCGAGGTGCTCGCGCCAGTCGATGGCGTGCACGGCGGCGTACAGGTCGTCCTCGCTGGCGCAGTCGAATTCCAGCAGCGGCCACAGCGCGCGGCTGCCGAAGCGCGACCACAGCGCGCAGCGAAGCAGGCTTTCCGGCCCGCCCTCGGCATTCACGCCGGACTGCGCGGCCGTGGCCTTCTCGGCGCCGAGCGCCAGCAACTCGTCGGCGAGCAGGTATTCGAGGCCTCGGCCACAGGGCACGAAGTACTGCATCAGGCGTCCACCCGCTTCAGGAGGTCGGCGAACGCAAGCGCGCTGTAGTCGACATGCGCGGCGAGCCGGTGAGAATCATCGACAAGGCGGAGTTCGGCTTTGCGCGCAGCGCACCAGTCGATCACCGCCGACGCCGGGATCAGTTCATCGTCCCAGCCGTGCACCACCATCGTCGGGAGCGGTTCGGGCACGCGCAGCGGGGTCGGCCACCAGCCCGGCATGGCGATCGGAGGAGCCATCAGGAACAGGCCGAGGAGTCTTGGCGCGGTGCTGGGCGCTTCGCCCGCGCGCCCGGCCAACGTCCAAGCTACCTCGCCACTGATGAAGGCGCCCATGCTAGAACCGGCCAGCACCAGCGGCCCCGTGGTCGCCTCGGCACGCGCTTTCAGGCGCGCGATGCGGGCCGCGATGTCCTCAGGGCGGCGGCCGGCATCGAGATCGCGGTAGTCCGGGCGTTCGTGGGTCCAGCCGAGGGCTTCAGCGACCTGCGCCAAGGCCGAGACCTTGGTGGCCTCGGGGCCGCTTTCGAGGCCATGCGACAGGATGACGTGGCCTCGGGCCATGCGGGTTCACTCGGGCGGCGCGGCGCCGAAGCGCCAAGGGTCGCGATGCTAGCATCCGCCTCATGTCCGACCCTGACTCCGCGCCGTCTCCGACGCTCGCGCCCGGCGCGCGGTTCGAGCCCGTGCCCTACGCCTCCCGCCTGCCACGGCGCGACCCGAGCACCATCGACCTCGTGGTCATGCACTGCACCGAGACCCCGACGCTGGCCAGCGCCCGCGAGTTCGGGGAGCGCGTGCTCTACGAAGACGTCGGCACCGGCGCCTGCGGCCACTACTACCTCGACCGCGACGGCACGCTCGTCTGCTACGTCGAACCCGAGCGCATCGCCAACCACGTGCGGGGATGGAACCCTCGCTCGATCGGCGTCGAGATCGTCAACACCGGCCGCTACCCGCACTGGTACGACAGCCGCCACCAGTCGATGGGCGAGCCCTACACAGACCAGCAGGTCACCGCCCTGCTCGGCCTGCTCGCCCATCTGCGCGAACGCTTCCCGGGGCTGCGGTTCATCGCCGGCCACGAGGACCTCGACACCGCGCGCGTGGAGGCCAGCGACGACCCGTCGCTCACCGTCTGGCGCAAGCGCGACCCGGGCCCGTTGTTTCCCTGGGACCGCGTGCTCGCGGCCTGCGGCCTGGAACGGCTCAGGCCCTGAGCCCGGCGCCTGCGCCGCGCCCCCATTCGTGGAATCCCCGGCCGGCCCCTACCGGCCGGGGCTGCCTTCAATTGACGCTGACCGCGCTCCACGCGGCCGCGACCGCGTTTTGCTCCGGCGAACCGCTGCCGTAGAGATCACGCGCGGCGTTCAAGGTCGCCGTGCGCGCGCCGCGGTAGCTGGTGTTCGACGTCATGTACGTCGTCAGCGCGCGGTACCAGATGCGCGAGGCCTTGTCGCGACCGATGCCGGTGATCGCGGTGTTGCCGTTGCAGACCAGCGCCGCCTTCGTCAGGTTGAAGCCGGCCGGCACAGTCGCGCCTTCCGCCAACAGGTAGAAGAAGTGGTTGCCGACACCCGAACTGTAGTGCACGTTCAGCTGGCCCAGGGTGCTGGTGTAGCAATCCGGCGATTTGCCATCGAGACTCGGCTTGAACATGAAGCGGAACGCCTTGGTACTGGCCGGGCTGAGGTAGATCTCCTCGCCGATCTGGTAGTCGGGCGTGTCCGACGCGACGTTGGCGTAGTACTCCACCATCGTGCCGAAGATGTCCGAGGTCGCTTCGTTCAGGCCGCCCGACTCGCCTGAGTAGGTCAAGTTCGCCGTGCGGCTGGTGACGCCATGGGTCATCTCGTGCCCCGCCACGTCGAGGTTGACCAGCGGCCCATAGGTGACGCCATCGCCGTCGCCGTAGGTCATGCAGAAACAGCTGTCGGACCAGAAGGCGTTGACGTAATTGGTACCGTAATGCACGCGACTGCTGGAACCGCGACCGTCGTTGCCGATGCCGCTGCGGCCGTGAACATTCTTGAAGTAGTCCCAAGTGCGGGAGACGCCGAAATGCGCGTCCACGGCCGCCGACTGGGCATTGCTGTTGAGGCCGTTGCCCCAGCGGTTGTCGGCGTCGGTGAAGGTCGCATTGCCCGCTTTCGCATTGGCCGTGCTGTTGTTGCCGCGCGTCGGATCGCGCAGCGCAAAGCCGCTGGTGATGCTGTCGGTGCCGAGGCTGACGTTGCCGACATAGAGACCCTGTCCCGTGCCGTTGCTCGCCGCGGTGTGGACGAGGTCCCAGCGGTCGAGTTCACGGCCGCGCGTCGCGTCGACGATGACGTGCAGCTCCGTGGGCGTCTGGTCATCGCCGACGCCCTCGAAGTACACGTCCCACGCAAGCATCGGCTCCGCACCGCGGGCGTACACCGACAGCGTCGCTTTCGGCAGCGATGTGACCTCGCCGCGGAATTGGCGCAGCGCGACGGCGATCGCACGGTGCTCGTCGATGCGCGGCTCCGTCGTGACCTTCAGCGGTGCCGCGAGTGTCTTGGAGGCTGCGACGAACGCACCAACGCGCTGGTGGACGACCGTGTCGCCGCCGATCACCGGCAGTCCGCGATGCCAGCGATCGAGACGGACGTGCTCGGTGCCGTCGGCGTCGACGTGCACGCTGCGCGCGACGAACTGGTCGTCCTCCGCCACAGCGAGTGCATGCCGGACGGCGGGGTCGCCCTCGACATCGAGCATGACGTCCTCGGCCGCGGCTTGAAGGCGGTCGAAGCCGGCGGCCGGCGAGGTGGAAAAGGTGGAGCCGGCCGACAACGCGGCCGCAACGCCCATGGCAAGGGCGTGGAGCGAAGTTTTCATTGGAATCCCCTGGTGGTTGGATGGATGGCACGGGCAACGCACACGTCCTCCACCGTCCGGCCCGCGTGTCCACACGCGGCGCGGCTCCACCGTCTCCCCAGACGGCACGCGGAGCCCGAATCCCGGACGATTGCGTCGATGTCGACGCTGCGTGAGTCTGCGCCGGTTCTCCGGCCGGGAGATACAAACAAAGTCAGGAAATGGCGGCCGGGCGGCTTCGCACCGGCCGCTATACTCCGCGGTCGCGATCCCACGCCCCTGCCGCCATGACCCATCCCGTCGTCGCCGACCTCGTCCAGCTGCTGCAGCTGGAGCGCCTCGAGGACAACCTCTACCGCGGCCAGAGCCGCGACATCGGCACGAAATTCGTGTTCGGCGGCCAGGTGATGGGCCAGGCCCTGGCGGCCGCGCAGGCCACGGTCGACGCGGCGAGGCACGTGAACTCCCTGCACGCCTATTTCCTGCGTCCGGGCGATATCGAGGCGCCGATCGTCTATTCCGTCGATCGGACGCGCGACGGCCGCAGTTTCAGCACGCGACGCGTGACCGCCATCCAGCACGGCCAACCGATCTGCGTGTTCGCCAGCTCCTTCCACATCGAGGAACCGGGCGCCGAGCACCAGATCAACAAGCCCGAGGTCCCCGATCCGGAAGACCTCGAGCCCATGGTCATGCCCGCCCCCGAACTGCTCGCCAAGCTCCCGCCGATGATGCAGCGCTGGCTGTCGCGGCAGGTGCCGTTCGAGGTGCGCCCCGTCTATCCGCGCGATGAACTGAAGCCGGCCAAGCGCCCGCCCTACCAGCAGGTTTGGTTCCGGCTGATCGACCGGGTGGACGACACGCCCCTGCTGCACCGCGCGTTGCTCGCCTACGCGTCGGACTTCCACCTGCTCGGCACCGCCACCCTGCCGCACGGCATCAGCTACTACGACCCGCGCGTGCAGATGGCATCGATCGACCACGCGATGTGGTTCCACCGCCCGTTCCGCGCCGACGACTGGCTGCTCTACGCGCTCGACAGCCCCACCGCGCAAGGCGCCCGCGGCTTAGGCCGCGGCAGCATCTACTCGCGCGACGGCCGCCTCGTGGCCAGCACGGCGCAGGAAGGCATGATCCGCATAGTCGAGGGCGAGGACTGATGCGCGAGGTGTACCGTTCGCTGCGCGTCGAGCAGGTCGAAGGCGCGGCACAAATGCTGAACGAGGCCGGCATCGAGACCAGCATCCAGAACGGCCGCTCCTACAAGGGCGGACGGCGACGGAATTTCAGCTTCCGCGAGACGCCCGATTCGCCGAAGGCCGCGGTGCTCTACGTCACCCACAACGGTGACCTGCCCGAAGCGCGCCGGCTGCTGCGCGAAGCGGGGCTGATGGACCCGGGGCAGCGCGAGAGCTACCTGCCGCCGGAGCTGCAGTTCCAGCAGCGCGAAGTGAAAAAACCACGCATCGATCCGCGGCGCGCCCGCAGCGTGCTGCTGATGATGATCGCCATCATCGTCGCGCTGTTCACCTTCTTCGGGCCCTACCTCGCGCGCTGAGCGCGAGGCTCACATCGTGGCGGTCGGCTTGTCGGAATCGATGATGCCGGCGAGATGGGTCTCGATCTTGCCCTTCACCATCTCGGCTTCGGGCGTTTCGGCGAACTGCACGCCGATGCCGGCGGCCCGGCCGCCCTGGGCACCGGTCGGCGTGATCCACACGACCTTGCCGGCGATCGGGAGGCGATCCTTGTCGTCAAGCAGCGTCAGCAGCAGGAAGACTTCATCGCCGATCTGGTAGCGCTTGGTCGTCGGCACGAACAGCCCTCCGCCGCGCAGGAAGGACATGTAGGCCGTGTGCAGCGAGCCCTTGTCCTTGATGGCGAGGGAAAGAATGCCCTGGCGGGCACCACCGGCTCCGATCATCGACGTGTCTCCGTTGTCGCCATCAGGCCGCGCCACTCGGCGAGCAGGCCCGCGAGGGCCAATTCATGCTTGAGCGGGGCGGACAGCTGCAGG